>NZ_JBBCZC010000015.1:0-75574 GCF_037144575.1 Sporosarcina sp. USHLN248 | reverse complement strand
AATAGAAGCTAATATTACGAGATAAAAAGGCCTTTTTCCGTTAAAATAACTTCATAATTGACAAAAGGGTTGGAAATCAATTCGATTTCCAACCCTTTTGTCTACAGTCTGAGCTTTCCGTTTTTAAACGGAGAGCTTTATTTTTTGGAGAAGAGGGAATAGCGGAGATAGATGTAACAAAAGTGGAAATGCTAAAGAACAGGTTATGATGACATTAATTGAATAGGAGGTACTAAAATTGTCGAAGAAAGTCATGAGAACGGAAACAGATACTTGTTCCATAACGGTCTATAGCGACGGATTTGCTTTGGTGAAAGACAGTCGACAGCTTCCCCCGATCGACAAGGATGGCATCGTCCATTTTGAGAACGTTGCTCGCCGGTTGGAGCATGATTCAATCATTGTAGAAGGAATTGAAGTAGAAGAGCTTGAATATGCATATGATTTGGTAGATGAACGCAAGTTATTCGAGAAATATATAGGGCGTCAGTTATTAGTTCGTGATTCGTATTCAAAAGCGGACCGTCCTTACACGCTTTTGCGCATGAGCGGTCCTCTTATTATGCAAGATGTAGAGACGAAGGAAATCGTTGTGAACCCGAAAGGTGAATTACGTTTTCCAAATCTTGAAGATGACTTACACCTTATTCCAACATTGGTTTGGAAAATGTCTGATCAAAGGAAAAAAGAAGTATGTGTTTCCTATTTGACGGATGGCGTTTCGTGGAAAGCTGATTATGTTATTTCATTAAACGGCGACAGCTTTGATCTTTCTGGTTGGCTAACGATGTCGAATTATTCGGGTGCTGATTTTTCGGATGCGAAATTACGTCTAATTTCAGGGAAGTTGAATAAAGCAGGGAATCTGACGGATGAAAAAAGCTCGGAATTATCATCTAAAAAACAAAATAAAACGGAAACCTATTCAAATTTCCACACATACACGTTTCCAAATCCGGTTACTCTTGAAGATGGACAGGAGAAACAGCTCCGGCTTCTTTCTTCAAATGGCTCTAAGGCAAGGATCATTTATGAAATTAATGTTCAAACCGATAATCCAGATATTTACATTGAATTCGACAACACGGCTGAAAATGGTTTAGGCTACGATCTACCGGAAGGTATATTTAAAATGTACCGTACAAATCCAGATGACGGCAGTGCTGAATTTATAGGAGAACATCGCATCTCACATACAGAAGTCGGTCAAAAAGTTCGCTTAAAATCGGGAGAGGCTTGCGATATTGAGGTGCAAAGCAAGAAGTCAGGAAAATATAAGGAGGGTGGATACGAATATACAGAATACGAATACAAAATTTGCAATACGAAGGAGATTCCTGTCGAGGCGATGGTTCGGCAAGAAGTACCCGGCCATCTATGGACTGTAGATGAATCAACGCATGAATGGGAGAAAAAACGCGATAAAATTATCTTACCTGTTCATGTGCCTGTAAATCAGGAAGAGACTGTGAAATTTACAATTCGACATGAGCGCTCGGCGAGAAGATCAATCGGTTTCTGATGGAGAGTTTACTTTGATAGATTGCCTACTGTTCAGATTGATGAATCTGGATGGTGGGCATTTTTGTGTGCGAGTGATTTATGGGTTTCTGGATGAGTTTATGAGTGATGTGGAGAAATTTATGAGTTTTTTGTGTGGGTTATGCGTGAGTTAGGTGAATTTATGAGTGGTGTGAGTGAATTATGCGTTTTTAAATGGGTTTATGAGTGTCTGGATGGATTTATGAGTTTTCGCATGATTTTATGAATGGAGTGAGTGGCATTGTGCGTTTTTAAATGGGTTTATGAATGGTTGGATGGATTTATGAGTTTTTGGATGTGTTTATGAGTGGTGTGAGTGAATTATGCGTTTTTAAATGGGTTTATGAGTGTATGGATGGATTTATGAGTTTTTGGATGTGTTTATGAGTGGTGTGAGTGAATTATGCGCTTTTAAATGGGTTTATGAGTGTCTGAATGTATTTATGAGTTTTCGCATGATTTTATGAATGGAGTGAGTGGTATTGTGCGTTTCCGAGTAGTGGGTTGGCGTGGTAAGATGTTTTTTCGAGGTGTAATAGTGTTCTGTAGTAATGTAAATAGCTTGGGAATGTCAATTGGAAGGGATAATGTTTATTCACATGTGGATAACTTGTACAAAGAGTTTGTCTTTTCGGAAATTATGAACATATTAACTGTTTTACCCACAATACATTGTGAATAAGTAAGGGTACGGGGGAGTTATCCACATAAGTTGTGATCATATTTGTGTTTTTTTGGACGTACACTCAATTATGTAAACGTGCAACTTAACGTATAAGGGAGGCGTCCTATCGGTTTAGAGGCTTTGGCTAATTGCGGATAGTTGCCGCTTTTATTACAATGGATAGGGAGAGCTTGATGGACAATTGGATTGGGGAGATTTTAGGAGAGTATGGGTATTTTGGCGTTTGTTTGTTATTATTAATTGAAAATGTTTTTCCCCCAATTCCGTCTGAGGTTATTTTAACGTTCAGCGGATTTGCAACGACCTTTACAAATATGACGAAGACTGGTGTTGTTTTGGCCGCTACAGCGGGTTCGGTAGTAGGTGCGATGGTGTTGTACAGTATTGGCTTGTTTGTAGATGTGAACAGATTAGAGAAAATCGTAGAGCGATGGGGTTCTGTACTTCGTTTAACGAAAAAGGATATTCGGAGGGCGGAAAAATGGTTTGACCGATATGGACCATGGACTGTGTTTTTCTGTCGTTTAGTGCCGCTTGTGCGAAGCCTTATTTCAGTTCCAGCGGGAATGGCTAATATGAATTTCTTCTTATTTATTTTGCTGACGACTATCGGAAGCCTTATTTGGAATACCATACTCGTTTACGCAGGATTTGCGGTTGGCGATAATTGGGAAGTCATTGTTCATTATATGGATATTTATTCAACCGTTGCGTATGGCGTGTTGGCAATTAGCGGTTTGGCGGCTGTAATTTGGTACATCCGTTTCCGCAGAAAGAGAGCTTAGTGAACTATGGATTTATTTGAATTATTGAAAGCGTTGATTTTAGGATTTGTTGAGGGGATGACGGAGTTTGCCCCTGTTTCTTCAACCGGACATCTTATTATCGTTGATGATATGTGGTTGAAAACGGAAGAATTTTTAGGGAAATACCCTGCCATTACATTTAAAATTGTCATTCAATTAGGTTCGATTTTGGCGGTTGTTGTTGTATTTTGGAAGCGGCTCTTCAGCTTAGTCGGATTGTATAAAGTTGATGGTCAAAAGATGAGTGAGAGTTTTAATTTAATGCATGTCATCATTGGCATGCTGCCCGCTGTCGTTTTCGGCTTTGCGCTGAAAGACTTAATCGACGATTACTTGTTTGGCGTCAAGACAGTAATTTTTGCTTTGATTGCGGGAGCGATTTTAATGCTTGTGGCAGACCGTTTTGGCCCTAAAAAGCCGAAAGTGCAATCTTTGGACCAAATTACATATAAACAGGCATTGACGGTCGGAATGGTGCAATGTCTATCGTTATGGCCAGGATTCTCTCGTTCCGGTGCTACTATTTCGGGCGGTGTTCTTTTTGGAATGAACCATAGAACTGCTGCAGACTTTACATTCATAATGGCGGTTCCAATTATGGCGGGAGCGAGCCTTGTTTCCGTCGTGAAAAACTGGGAGTATATGTCGATGGACCATATTTCCTTTTATATTGTCGGATTTTTGAGCGCGTTCGTCTTTTCATTACTATCAATCCGCTTTTTCTTGAAGCTGATTTCGCGCATTAAATTGGTGCCATTTGCCATTTATCGTATTATATTAGCGCTTGTATTAGCGGCAATCGTTTACTTGTAATCAATGGGCTCCTTCTTAATAGAAGGGGTCTTTTTTTCTTATAAAACAATTTGTTTTGTGTTACATGTTGTTGAAGGTATAGTATCAGTAAGAATAAAAAAGGAGTGATGCTTAATGGCTACAGCAACTGTTTATACGACAAGTACATGCCCGTATTGCAATATGATGAAAGACTATTTGGAAGAGCAAAACATTCCATTTACTGAAGTGAATGTGCAAGAGGATGAAGAGGCGCAACGCAAGTTGGTTGAGGAAACTGGTCAAATGGGTGTTCCGCAAACAAAATTGAACGGCAAGTGGATTTTAGGATTTAACCCGGCTGCCGTTCAGGAAGCATTAAAAGGTTGAGATTGTTGAATAAGCGATTCTTTACTTGCAAGACATGTAATATGTTTGATGATGAGAAAGAAAGATTTCCACAAATATGCATCGGGCATATTGCAATGCTGCTGACCGGGTTATTCCTTGTTTGTATGCAATGGATGCAATAAGCAACGCCTCCAATGATTAAGTCGTTGGAGGCGTTGTTTTGTTTACCAGAAGTGCAATGTAAAATAGGACAGCATCTTGAAAGCTCGTAGGATCGAATCCGGTCATTTCTTTAATTTTTCTAAGTCGATTCGTTACTGTGTGTCGATGAGTTCTGAGTCGATCAGCAGTTAAAAGGACGGATTGATTGTTGTCGTAATAGCATTGTAATGTTATGATCATCTGTTCATTTAATCCCGACAAGATTCTGTTGGAGAAGTGGCTGCGGCTTTCAATGGACGTTTCTTGCAGCAAAGATCTCAATTCAATATCTGTATAATAAACAATTTCCTGTACATCATGCCCGTAGCGGATTGCTTGTTTGGCGGATCGGTAAGAATCGGGGATCCCCATTAATTCTTCTGCGATGAGTCCTATGCCAATTTTAACGGTTTCATCATTTTGGAAAAGGTGCAGGATTTTCTTTAATTTCATTTCTAAAACGGTAGGATTCACGTCCGACAGAAGTAGAAACAGTTCATTGAACTTCGAATAGCCGATTAGAGCGGTGTTTCGCTCAAAAATTTCCTCCAGCTGCTCGATCATTCTTTGAGGTGAAGGCGGTAAGCTTTTCGTTTGAATAAATACTGTTAAATAAGGACCTTCCATCTTAAACTCCAATAAGGAGAGCCTCTCGACGACGAGTGGGGAAAACGTTTTTTCACTCGTCAATTCTTCAAAGACTAATTCTTTTATTTTTCGTTTCCATTCAGCCTCAGATGTTATGAGAGATTGATGCACCATCATTTCGGTCGTCAATTGGACGAGTGTTGCGACGTCTTTTAATTCGTCAGCTTTACCAGTGATTCCAACGACGCCAACCAATTCATTTTTAAAACGAATCGGCAAATTTGCGCCGATTTTCGTACCATGCCATTGCTCTAAATTCTCTTCAGTTATCCAAAGCGGTTGACCGGTTTGCGCAACATGGGCTGCTCCTTCATGAATCCTGTTAATACGCTCTGACTCTCCTGAAAATAAAATCATTCCGTTCGTATCCATAATGTTGATGTTTTTATTTAAACGGACCATTGTCTGATGAACAATCTCCTCTGCCAATTGCTTTGTAATCAATAAATTATCCTCCATGTATAAATTTAATTGTGAATTTCAAGGTGTATTTATACTTGTAGTATACTGTATTTTTTAATAGTTATCATATAATTTAATATAGTTAGTCGATTTGGTTTTCATTCACCATAGAATGCGATTAGTAGAGAGGTGTTTCAGTTGAAAATCATTATAGCTCCAGACTCATTCAAAGGCAGTTTGACAGCAATTGAAGCAGCCCGTGCGATGAGGGAGGGGATTCGCGAGGTAGATCCGGCAATTGAAACAATCCTTATGCCGGCGGCGGATGGCGGAGAAGGAACGATGCAAAGCCTTGTTGACGCGACAGGTGGAAGATTTGTCGATGTTAGCGTGGAGGATCCTCTTGGCAGGGCGGTAATGGCATCGTACGGAGTGCTTGGAGATGGTAAAACGTGTGTCATTGAAATTGCCGAAGCGTCAGGTCTTACTCGTTTACATACGGATGAATTGGATCCGATTGTCGCATCATCATATGGCACCGGCATGCTGATTGCTCATGCAATGGATGCAGGTTATCGAAACTTTATTATCGGTCTTGGCGGAAGTGCGACGAACGATGGCGGAGCAGGCTTGCTGCAAGCGCTTGGCATTCAATTTTTGGATAAAGAAGGGAAAGAGCTTCCAAAAGGGGGAGGTGCTTTACAGAAAATCGCTTCAATTCATATGGAAAATTGGGATCCCCGTATTGCACAGTGTGAATTCACAGTTGCATGCGATGTTAGCAATCCTCTTGTCGGACCTAACGGGGCTTCTGCAGTTTTCGGACCGCAAAAAGGTGCAACAGAGAAAGACATTGCATTATTGGATCGGAGTTTGCAGCGTTTTGCAGATTTGATTGAAAAAGAGACGGGCATTGCTCTCCACAATAAAGCAGGAGCAGGTGCCGCGGGTGGAGCAGGGGGAGCGTTCCAAGCGTTTTTCAATTGTGTGATGCGGCAGGGGATTGACGTAGTGTTAGAGGCGATCGAATTTGACAGGTATTTGGACGATGCTGATCTTGTTTTGACGGGGGAAGGGAAGACAGACATGCAAACGTTGTCTGGAAAGACACCTATTGGGATTGCTCAAGCTGCACGGGAAAAAGGCAAGCCGGCAATTCTTATTTCCGGAATGATCGATGAAGAAAGCCGAAGTGAGGTAGCTCCATATTTTACGGAAATTCATGCGATTGTGGATGGAGGCATTTCTCGAGAAGATGGAATGGAAGAAGCTTTTGTTCATTTAAAAGAGAGGACTAAGAAAGTGATGGAACGAGTCATCTATCAATGAAAAGGGGTGTAGGGAATGTTGTTGTTCATGATTTTGCTAAGTGTCATTTTAATTGTCGTGTTCACAGCGGTATTTAAGGTCCATCCGTTTTTATCGTTGCTATTCGGTGCATTTTTTGTAGGCATCACTTCGGGCATGCCGCTCTTGACAGTTGTGGAAAATGTGAATGATGGTTTTGGCGGGCTAATGAAAAATATCGGGCTCGTC
The DNA here is from genome assembly GCF_037144575.1 of Sporosarcina sp. USHLN248. Classification (NCBI taxonomy): domain Bacteria; kingdom Bacillati; phylum Bacillota; class Bacilli; order Caryophanales; family Caryophanaceae; genus Sporosarcina; species Sporosarcina sp. USHLN248. The sequence goes on along the minus strand of NZ_JBBCZC010000015.1, from coordinate 68,632 downwards.
ATTGTAGCTGGAACAATTATCGGCGTCATTTTAGAAAAGTCGGGTGCTGCTTATCGAATGGCAGAAGTTGTTTTGAGGTTAATTGGCGAAAAAAGGCCCCAATTGGCGATGTCGCTCATTGGATATATTGTGTCGATACCGGTCTTTTGTGATTCGGGCTTCATCATTTTATCCAGTTTGAAAAAAGCTTTAGCAAAGCGGGCGAAAGTAGCGATTGCATCGATGGCGGTAGCGCTTGCAACAGGGCTTTACGCTACGCATACGTTAGTTCCTCCAACGCCCGGTCCGATTGCGGCTGCCGGAAATATCGGAGCTGAAAATTATTTAGGTATGCTCATCCTTATCGGGCTGATTGTTGCTATTCCGGCAGTAATTGTCGGATATTTATGGGCGGTCAAAGTTGGAACGACAATTTCTGTTCCAGAAGATACAGTAGATGAAGGACTTGATTATGATGAGATCGTCAAATCGTTTGGTAAAATGCCATCAACCTTCAAAGCGTTTTTGCCAATCGTCCTGCCGATTGTTCTTATTGGGATCGGCTCTGTAGCAAAGTTAACGATGGATGAAGGTGGCATGTCTAATTTCCTGCAGTTTTTAGGAGCTCCGACAGTCGCTTTGCTCTTTGGCGTATTTGCTGCATTCCTTTTATTGCCGAAATGGAATGAAGAGACCTTGACGTCCTGGATCGGGGATGGATTGAAAGAGGCAGCGCCAATCTTACTGATTACCGGCGCGGGCGGTGCATTCGGAAAAGTCATCTCTAATTCTGGCGTTGCCGAATTAATTAGTGACATGAATTTCGAATCAATGGCAAACGGTGCTTTCTTCCTGCTCATTCCATTCTTCATTGCCGCAGCGTTAAAGACAGCACAAGGCTCTTCCACGGCGGCATTGGTCATTGCTTCAACACTTATTGCTCCGTTATTGCCGGTGATGGGAATTGAAGGCGCCATCCCGCTCGCGCTTGTCGTCATGGCAGTAGGGGCAGGTGCCATGACGGTCAGCCACGTCAACGACAGCTTCTTCTGGGTCGTCACTGAATTCAGCGGCATGAAAGTGACAGACGCCTACAAAGCACAGACGATGGCGACTTTGCTGCAAGGCGTTACAACAATTGTCGTTACGATGTTGCTTTGGATGATACTTGTATAATAGAAGGAACGGTGATTGTCAGGAGAGTCAGCGTTTTTAGTATGGTGATGTCTCATCATCGCTGTAAATCCTTGGAGGTGGGGGTGATAGATATGGTCGAATCGGTGGTAAGAAAAACATCGAGTATGATTATCCTTTCCAATCGACCGTGTCGTCCCATTATAGAAGCTTGAAAAGCTGCATGTACAGGGTTCTTCCGCATATAAATCTCCCTTGTCTATAACATACGCGATAATAGCAGCATGATCGATCGTAAAAGAGATAGCAACCGCATCACCTAACGTGAATAAAAACCCAAGTAACTAAACGGCAACCGTCACCCACCGTATATGCTTCGTCATCAGCTCAGTCTCTTTCCCCTTAATTCATCAGCAAAAAAACCGCATCGAAATTGTCCGATGCGGCTGTTTGCCTAAAGAAAATTTTATTTCACAGAACCGTAAAAGACTTGTCCGCCTCTCGTATTAATGACTTTCAACATGTTTGTGCGTTTCATGAAGATTGATTTGTACTGTACACGTCCGTTTTGGTCTTTCAAGGTAATGATGCGTTTGCTTGCATTGTCTTCAACGACTTGCATGTTGAAATTCTTCACATTTACTACGGAAGAAAGCTTTGCATATTCAGCAAGAGTACTATTTTGGTCCGTAACCGGCTTGCTTTCTGGTTTCGTTGCTTCGGGAGTTGATTCGGTTGAAGTTCCCGGCACAGCTTCAGCTAACTTCACTGTACCGAAGAAGATTTCGCCTCCGCGGAAATCGATGACTTTCAAGCGGTTCGTCTTTTTCACAAAGATGGATTTGTATTTGCCTTGTCCACGCGCATCAGTGAATAGGATGATACGTTTATTCGAATTGTTTTCCGTCACTTTTGCTGTCAATCCGTTCACATTGATTTTAGAAGCGACAGTTGCGTATTCGGGTAGCTGTTTAAGTTCATTTGCTGTGATGCTCGATTGATAACGTGCATCGTGGTTTGCATATGTAGATTCATATTTTGGTGTAGCTGCCTCTACCTTATCTGTGTGAAGGGCGTTTGCTGCGCCGAAGCCGCCTGTTGTTAATAGTACTGCACTCAATGTAGTTGCGAAAAGTTTTTTCATGTTTTTTCTCTCCCTTGTTCTTGGTATGGATTTATCTTACCTCCGCTATTTTAAAGAACGCTGTGAAATAAATGAGAGATTGGTGAGAATTTCCTCAGCGTTTTCTCAGGGAAGTCTTTCCAATTAAATCACGGGATTGGCTCTATACTATTACATCGAACAACTCGACGGGAGAACGTTATCCGAAGAAAGCAAAACGTATAGTGAGCATGGACCACATTGTACGCTGTACCACAACTGACAAATGGGAAGACGATTAGATTGACGGATGAAGTTTTTGGCGCAACGACACCTATGGTGCATCTATGAAAACGGTTTTTATTACACCGATTGTTATTGCCGAAAAAGATAGAGATGTTAATCAAACCTCTTTCAACTAAAGGAATTTATGCAGCTGAACAATCCACCATCTTCTTTCGGAGAAGGGTATGAAGAAGTAGGATACAAATCCGTAAGAGAAGCAGTGAAAGAATTTGAAACCCATTTCCAATGTAAAGTAGAGTTGCCACAAATGGGGCCACCAATTTCATTTGCACATGAATTCGGAAGGTTCTTTGAAGATGAACGATACTCTCGATATTAGGTTTGTAAATGAAGACCATCGAAAAAAATTTATAAAATTGATATTCGGCCAGCCCATAATAAAATGACATTCGATGGCAAAGCGTAAGTTATTCAATATGGCGGCAAAGGCATCTACTTTGATTTCCACAACTTTGATTTCCACAACTTTCATTTTTACGATTTCGAGATCGCAGATACTGTGAAAGAAATTCAAGTTGAAAATGAACATAATATATATAGCAAAGGAAATTCGCGATAAAAATTCTTCAATGGCAGGGGAAATTATAAACTTAATGAAGTCGGTAGTACATCTAACGTACCGATGATCTTTCAACCCTTAAGGATTTTGCTTCGATGTAAAAAAGATTGGAGCATAATTCACATTTTCAAGCCATATGTGCTCTTGGCCATTCAACGTATTTTTCACCCATACATCACCATTAGCTTGCCCGACTGTCTTCCGCAACCAAGTGAGGTAAGGTCCGACAACTTGAGGGTTTTCGTCGAGTTCATTCTTCCCTGGAAATGTGATTTGTTTTTGTTCTCCTGTTCTTATGTTTATGGTGTAAAGGGAAGTGAACATAGTTGGGACAGGTCCTACTTTCCATTCCTTATTTTCTATCGCACGCGCTACAATTACTGAATCCTTGGAGTACCATTCCAAATCAAGGTCAACAAATCCTTTAGGTGTATATTCTTTTTGTTCTTTAAGTATCGGGATTTCTGCAATCGTCATTCTCTTGTTTTCGACAAAAAACCTTCCCTCGCCGGATATATAAGCCAATTCATTAACAGAAGGTGCCCATTTAAACCAATCTTGAAATCCTAACATTTTCCCCACTGCTTGAAAATTTTTTCCTTGTGATGATAAAACACTCAATGTATTGCTATCCATGGACCAAGAGGCGGTAGGAATCACTAAAAAGCTAACCCATTTCCCGTCAGAACTCCACTTGAAATAATCGGCATCCACCCCAAATAAGTCAGGAATTTCAGTTTGAATCGTATAAAAAGGTTTCATTTTATCTTTATCAAGATTTGCATCTACTGGGATTCTAAAGAGTGGGATAGGACTCCAACCAGTTGGAAGTAAGTTGGACGAAGAGGAGACAATAAATTCTTTACCGTTCGGAAACCATTCAAAGCCGCTAACGCCTAATGAAACATTTTCAAATCCATACGGTCGACCATTCCTCATTTTGGTCACGTTTAATAGACCATGATCTGTGTAAGCTATTTGATTTTTATTCGGAGCCCATTTAAAGTCCGATGTGACCGAATTAACATAGTGCTGGTAGCTTTCTTTTTCCTTCATGTCGTAAATGAATAAATCCGACTTCTCTCCCTTTGCATCACCATCAATATAGCCAATGAATCGCCCGTCATATGACCATTTCGGGGCGTATACATAACGGTCCTTCGTAAGTTGTATTTCTTGCCCGTCCTTTTTGATCCATAACTGATGATCACGGATAAAGGCAGCTGTTAATGGAGCGTCTGCACTTGCGATTGTTGAAAAATGAAAACAGATCAGAGTGACTAGTAATAAAATCCGCATTTTCACGTCAATCCTTCCTGAAAGATTTACGTGTTATGTTGCCCACATTGCTAACAGCTATCCTTCAATCAAAAAGGCGCGAATCCATGTTATGGATATGCGCCAGTTATTTGAAGGTTTAGTTACCACCAATAAACGTTTGTATCTCATCTGATAAGATCGACGTATCCCATGGGCTCCAATAATAAGTTTCACCATCGAATTGCATATAATATTTATACGCAATTGGCTCATCAGTATAAAAAAACATTTCATAAAAAATAGGATCTCTGCTTCCTCTGGTTGGCTGGAAATTAGGATTTTCTTCGCTGTCCACTAATAATTGAAGGAAACTATTGATATCATCGCTCTTTGTCAATTTAGAAATCAATTTATTGCCTGCTGGAGAATCAGTTTGATAAATCTCGATCCTTTCGACTTTTTCGATGGGCATATCTTTGAAATTCCATTGGTATTCAATATCATCATCTCTTGAAAAGTAAACTCGATATCCATTGATGGCGCGATCATCCTTGACGGCTATTAAATGCGGATGATCCTTTATTTGAAATATCTCAGTTCCCTTCTCATGGAAGGCGGCATCACCGTCTCTGATCTTATAACTAGGATTTTTCACATTGTCCGCCACTTTAAATTTGACCGTGCCAATCTTGTTCCCGATAAAACTTTTGTCGGCTAAAACTCCGGAGTGGATTCCGTTGTATTCTTTTCCGTCAAAATGGATAAAATCAACCCAATCAATTACAACCTGACCACCAAAAGCTGATAGCCGGCAACCCGACAAGAATAGCAAAATCAAAATGAAAGTCAGCATACGCGTTTTCTTCAATGACATCGCCCCTTTATCCATAAGACGGAGATTCGGGCATTTCGTTACGAATCATAACAAGTTTCTTCAAGCAAAAGGTAGGCCGATAAATTCTCTCATTTTGAATCACTCCAAACGTAGTGTAGGAATTGCACCTTTTGCCCCGCAAATTCAAATTCTTCATGAGGAGTGGCTAGAAGCTTAAATTCGTTTTTCTCTAAAACAATTTGAGACGCTTTGTTATTAGTTGTCGTCTTCGCTTGAATGGTAGATAGCCCTATCTTGCTTGCGGCCTTTAGTAACAACTTTAGTGCTTTGCTAGCAATGCCTTTCCCGCCCTACCCTATACCCAACATGACCCGTTTATTGTGTTTCATCAATATCGATCACATCTATTCTTCCGAGGATAGAACCATTGTTATTTTTGATTAGAGCCTTGGGCATGCTCGTCTAATAAAGCCTGATGCCTGCTTTTGAAAACCTCAAAGTTATAATAATCATCTCCTCGTGAAGGAACCATTTCCTCAAAAAAACTCTATTTTCTAGTTCAAACTCAAATAAACTCTCCGCATCATTGATAGGTAGCGCTTCAAGTGTTATATCCAATGAAATTCTTCCTTCATCCGCACCTTATCTGTCTTTCTTTCGACTCTTTATAATCAAAGTCGTCGGCATCATCTTCGCTTTCTCATACGAATACCATCGATTCGCATGTCTTTCCCGGTCCTCTTCCGTCAATGAAACATCCTCGACAACTTTTTCGATTTCAAATCCACATTCAATCAATGTATTAATATATGTACTCACTTTAAACTGCTGCATAATCGCGGGCGCATGCCAAGCTTCGTGATCATAGGCACCTTCTTTGTGATAGGATTTATTGAAATGAAAATCTTCACCCATCAAGATTGCCCGGCTGTGCAATGGATGCTCCCAGCTGAAAACGAAAATGCCGCCCGGTTTCAAATATTCGTAGACATTGGTAAGTGTTTGGCGAAAATCGGTCGTCCAACCTAACGCATAAATGGAATAGGCGATATCAAAATAGGCAAGAGGCAGGCCAGGGTTTTCCTCCATTGGCGATTCGAATAAATGAACAGGCGCTTTGCTGTTCTTCAACAATTCCTTTGCCGTTTCAATTTGTGTCTTTGAAAGGTCCACTCCCCATAGTTCCGCAGCATCATGAGAATCCATATATTGCAAGGAATGCCCGCTTCCGCAGCCAATATCCAATACCTTTAGGCCAGCTACATCGCCAAGTAAATTCAAATCTTCTTCTCGAGGCGCAAGCGGTCCGTATTCTGGCAATGGATTCCGCCCGAAAAAACGATGTGCCACCTCATCCCAACTTTTTTTATTGATCAATAGTGAATCATTCCTCATTTTCATCCCTCCAGAAATCCGTATGGGAATATACATTCGACAATGAAACGAACTTCTCCTTCATTTGAAATAAAGGAATTTACCAACCGTATAGAGAATTCATAATTGGAATGGGGGATGAGTAATGAAAACTTATAAAATTCGCAAGGCGGAAGAGATAGATGCAGCTACCATCATTGACTTACTAAAAGAAGTCGCTAGTTGGCTGCGAAATAATGACATCAACCAATGGGGGTTTTTATTGGAAGGCGGAGAGGATGGGGAGATAACAGAGGCGGTCATTAATGGAGACACTTATGTCGCCTGTCATGACGATGAAATTATTGCCACTGTTACGCTCTACTCACAGAAAAGTGAGTGGGATCAGCATGTTTGGGGAACTGAAGATGATCCTGAAGCTCTCTATCTCCATCGATTGGCTGTCCGACCTCAATATATGAAAAATGGGATTGGAAAAGAAATTTTAAATTGGGTAGATGAAAATTTAAAGAACACCATTAGGCTTGATTGCGTTGCCCATAACCCTAAGTTGTGTGCGTACTATGAAAGGAATGGATATTCTCTGATCGGAACGACAGCGGACGGACATAGTAAATTCCAGAAGCTTCATGAGGAAGGAAGTACGAATGAATCAAACGATATTACGGTTACAAAATAAAGGACTTATAGATAGCCAAGCTTTATAGAAGGTTACCATAGTAATTATACGTGACAGAAAAGGAGGTCGATGCGATTCCTTCTATGTTTGTAATGCTCCATAACGTAATTACTTTTGCTGATCTGCTTCGTACGGTGGGTTGAAAATGATTTGAATAGTCCTCAATGGATCACTATACTTCAAAAGAAGTTAGAATCTAAATTAATGATTATAGAAACGGATTTAAACAGAGGGAGAAATGATTATGGACAATCAAGGGTTATACGTAATCGATCAAAAAGATGGCTTAAGCTTGGAATTTAGCAAATTGGCATCCATGATGGAATATGTTCGGGTGACAACATTGGCGGAAGTGAAAGACTTAACGGTGGAGCAACTGGATTTCCTCATTAACGACGAGGCGAACTCTATCGGCATGCTGTTAGCCCATATGGCTTCAGTTGAAAAAGCATATCAAATTGATACATTTGAAAACCGAGATTTCACAGAAGAGGATATCCAAATGCTCAATCCCGCATTGGAACTAGGCGATGCAGCAAGGGAACAAATTAAAGGAAATCCAATTGAATACTACCTTGAAGAGCTGGAACAAACGCGTAATAAGACAATCGATACATTCAAGACATTGCCTGATTCATGGCTATTCGAAACAGCCCCGTATTGGGGAGGGCATCCTATGAATAAATATTTCAAATGGTTCCATGTATATGAGGATGAACTGAATCATCGTGGGCAAATTCGGTTGATTAAGAAATTGATGAGCGCTTCGGAAAAATTAGTATGAAACATGAAGGACTGACAATTATGCATTCTGTTAGCTTTTTTCTGTGAGGTTTATAGCGTGTAGATAGGTGGGTGAATATGGAGATCGAACGGGAAAGCGGAGAAGAATTATCACCGGAAGAACTCGCTCAATTGGTTCAAAAAGTGGACGAAGTGATCTGGGATAAGATTTCAGTTACCCGTTCAGAGCTTCAACAAATGATTGTTCTTCTTTTTTGTATTAGTACTTTTCTTTTTTTTGGATTTTAGGAATAAATAGGTATTAATAGCAACCATAATATATGACAGCCCTAACACACCCCATAACCATGTCCTATAATTATAAGATTCATCAAGTAAAGAATCTTTCCAAGTAAATACAAAATAATTTATTCCAATTAATAAAATATAATTAAAAATAAGGGAGACAGTTTGTTTCTTTTGTTTAAATATGATCATTAATATAGCTTGTGATAAAAATAGTATCGTGAAAAAAGAGAAAATCTTCACACCAAAATAATCTACAACCATAAAACTCCTCCTGTTAATTGATATCTAAATATTAACATATTGGAAACTATTAAAGCATAATAAACTAAGTTTATGAACTTTTGTCGTGCAAAAAAGGGAAATATCGACTACTTGTAGTAAGTGTAATTGAAGATGTACAAGCAAAACTTGACAAGGTGATTGGTGTTAGTGGCAGTTTAACAATGTAGGTTTCGGCAGTATATTATTTGTATACGATCGCTTTACATGGAGTGGCGAGCATGGTAGGCTTTTCGCCAGGCGAAAGATTGGGTTATTGATCTTTCGCCCTTCGACAGACACTATGCTCGCAGAGGCTCCATGTCAAGCGCCAATGAGCGATGAATATTTATCAGTATTACATAATAAATATACTGCCGTTTTATACATAGCTTGATTGCCAAATACAGTGATTGGTTAGGAGAAGTTAAAACAAGTTAAAACAAGTCGAACGAACCTAATGAGGAATCTAATGGGCAGGCTACGGGTTTGTAAAGCAAAAGGAGGTTTTCCAATGTAAGTAAAGTTAGTCCGTGGTAAAACTGCGGAAAAATTATGTCGCTTTCTTTAAAACCCTCTTTTCATTCACATGGGACGATGTCACCATTCCCATCAGGGGATAAATGGAGTGAGCATTTTAAGTGGATTCTGCGAGGAAACAAATCCCGCAGGATCTAAAGTATTTGCAGCACGTTAAAGCAATTTTCTATGCTAAATAAAACTATACTCTTTTGATCTTTTCCATTTGATTTGCCGTCAACGACTCGTGCTTTGGCTTCAAGTTGCCGAGCTTGGTCAATTCCTTCGAAATCTCCTCTTTTACTTTGTTTCGGTTACTTGGCGTTTTCGCCTTGGAATGTTAATTTCTATATGCGATTATTTCATCTAAATTACCTCCCATACTATGTGATTTTCTTTAATTCATTCGCCTGCTCTGAAAAAACTTGTATAGTTTTTACGGAAAAGGTCGGTCAGTACTATATACGCACTTCTTCCATCCGTACTGCTGGTGGCCATTTGTTTCGGTAGCATCGTTTTTCCCTCGTTCGCGCCATATCTTTCTCATGCTCCATTACCGGCTGATTATCACCTTTTTCTTATGTATGCTCGATGCATAAACGTTTGAGGATTTGTCGGTCATTTCCTATAATTTGTCTGCGATGAGGGTTAAATCTTCTATGAATAAAGGATATAAATTAGGACGCCTCCTCACGGCCAAAGGATGATAGGAGACGGTTGTCTGATATCCTAACACGTCATGGAAGCTTCCTCTTAAGCGTTTTACATCGATTTCCGCATTTTGGAAGAACGATTGAACCGCCACGTTTCCTAAACAAAGAATGAGAGTAGGGTTTTGTTGGCGCAGTTGGCCGAACAAATGCGTTTGCATGCAAATTTGACGAGCTGCTTCTTTATCGTACGCCCGTACAGGCTTTCTTTTTAAAATATAGGTGACGTATAGCTGCTCAGGCTTCAAGCCAACTTCATGCACAGCTTTTTGCAATGTTTGTCTCGTACCGCAAACGAATGAGTTGCCTTCTCGATCTTCTCGCGCCCCGGGATTATCAAGTATTACTGTGATCGGAGCTTCAGGATTCCCTTCACCCCAAACCATCCTCGTCCCTTGGCGGTACAAACCGCAAAGTTCACAGTTTTTTTCATTCACCGGCGTTGGATCTTCTGGCCAAACAATCGGGCAAAATGGTTCCATGAAATCAGCCTCCTATCAATGTAAATTACCCTTTATGAGTAGAGTTATGCAGGAGATTGAGTTATTTAAAACGAACTAAAATTGCTCTTCATTCGAATAATACCATCGAAGTCCTTCGACTAATTGAAGCATGGAAGTTATTGAACGATCCAAAATATTCATCAATATAAACAGTTAGTAATATATTTTATACCAAAGGTTAAAAATACTTTACTATGAAGCTATAAGAGGTGAAGAACAATGCCGTTAAATAACGAAAGAAAAATTCGTAATAGAATAGTTGTCTTAAGAGCTGAGAGAGGTTTATCTCAACGAGAGGTTGCTGACCGATTAGGAGTTAGTAGACAGACCGTTATTTCACTTGAAAAAAATAGATATAATCCGTCTTTGAAATTAGCCTTTGATATTGCTTTGCTGTTTGGTGTTGATTTACACGAAGTTTTTCAATATGAACTGGAGGAGGAATAAATTTGGACATTTTCTTAGCAATTTTACGTATTGTATATGTAATCATTTTCTTTATCGCCGTATTTATCTCACTGAGATTTGAAATGGGAGAAGAGTATAAAGATGAACGCGGGAAAAGTATTTCAAATAAATCATATGGCATTGTTTTTCCATTAATGCCCCTTGGCTGGTTGTTAATAGAGTTATATGATCGATTTGTTGATCATATAGACTACGGAACATATAAAACAGTCATTTGGTTTCTCATTACAGGGTTAATGATTCTCCATGCAAGTATTTTAACCGTATTAAAGAGAAAATATTAATTGAAAATTTTAGAGAGGAAGGTTTTCGATGACGATATTTGCTTGGATTGGGTTGTTAGGAATCATACTCTTTACACTTTTGCCTTTTATTCAAAAAGAAAATAGGACACAAGAAAAGATACGTGGTGCTATCATAACTATTTTGATTGTTATAGGTATCATCATTGCGGTTATCATTTTTCATGTAAATTTTTTATTTGCTTTTATAGTTGGTGCCATTGCAATGATTTTATTCGATAAAAAGACGTACACAAAGAAACGATTAATGATTTATGGAGCAATCATACTCGTTATTGGAATCGTAGGTTATGTCGTATTGCGGGACAATCCAGATTATGTGCTGAATCATTTAAAGGATCATCCGGAAACAAGCTCCCTTTATGTTGCGGAAAATAGTAAGGAAATCGTTGCCTATCAATCGGATGTTGTCCGTCCTTTAGCGAGCACAGTGAAAATGTTAATAGCTGTCGAATATGCGATGCAAATTGATGAAGGAACATTGAATAAAGATCAGTATGTGTCACTAAATGATTTAAGCCGATACTACTATAAAGGCTCTGATGGAAATGCACATGAAGAATGGTTAAAAGCAATGGAAAGTGCCGGGAAAGTTGCTAATAATCAAGTAACGCTGCATGATGTGGCAAAAGGGATGATCACATATAGCTCTAATGCCAATACAGAGTACTTAATCGATTTGATTGGCATCAGTTCCATTAATGAACGTGCAAAATTGCTTGGACTTACGCAACATGAAGATATTTATCCAATTGTAAGTGCGCTATTAATTCCAGACTATCTGAAAAACGAGACGAAGGATGAGAAAAAATTAATAGAAGAGCTTGAAAAAATGCCGATCGAAACGTATCGGGATATAGCCAAGAAATTAAGTGGAAAACTGAAAGATGGCACTCTCAAGATAGAAGATTATATGTTTAATATGCCTCTCGATTTGCAAAGAGTATGGTCGGATCGCCTAATTGGGGCTTCGGCAAATGATTACGGAAAATTATTGGCGGTAATATCCAATAATGAACTCCCATCAATTGCAAATCAAACAATTAGAGATTTACTTGAATGGCCAATGGAAATAAATGAAGGAAATCACGAACGTTTTGCTCATTTAGGAGCAAAAGGTGGTTCGACAGCATTCATTCTGAATGATGCACTGTATGCGGAAGACCATAATGGTAAAAAATAGAAATCGTTTTTCTAACTGATAATCTAAGTAGATGGCAACAACTTCAGCTTGCCCTAAATTTAAATTCTTTCGAGTCTAAATTACTTGGTAGCGATAATTACCGTCTGAAGGTCCAGAAGAAACTTTCCGAATCATAATGTTAAGGAGCCATCGTCAATTTTAAGTTGATGATGGCTTTCTTAAAGGGTATTTGCTATTGGTGGCGAATTATTTATGTAGAAAGGGGAGGGGATATATGGAAGCATTATTGGTTATAGACGTGCAAAATGGAATCGTGGAAAGTGGCGATTTCAAGAGTGAACTGTCATTGATGAAGTTGGTTATCGAGGATTTCAAAAAGAAGGAAAAACCGATCATTTTTGTGAGGCATTTAGATAAAGAACAAGAGAGCTCTCTTTTTGAGGGAGCGGTAGGTTCCGAATTGCATCATTCATTGAAGGCATATGCAGAAACGATTGTCGAGAAACGGACGCCAAGCGCTTTTTTTGAAACAGGACTGTCAGAGACGCTGGACAAACTATGTGTGGAGCATGTGTTCATAATAGGGTTCAATACGGAGTTTTGCTGTATGTTCACGGCGATTTCTGCTTTTGATCGTGGCTATCAAGTAACATTTATCGAAGACGCGACCGGTACAGCAAATACAGCGGAATCCTATGAAATGCCGGGATTGGATATAAGGGATTTTGTCGGAACAGTTCTGCATTGGTCTGATGCCATTGAGGTTTTGGATTATGAGGAGTATGTGGAAAACTACAAGTAAACGAAGTTGTATGAATGGCGGTTTTAGGTGTTTCATATCGGAATAAGTCCCAATTTTCTGTATGGAAAACTATTGAATCCGACTTTCAATTGCATTACATGAAAAGTTTAACAGAGAATGAGCTTTACCAATGGAGGGAGCATCGTGCTGCAACAAGAATTAGCCGTAGAAAAAATTAGTGAAAGTTTAAAGAGTGATCCGCTTGTACAGGCCATTTTCCTAAAGGGATCGATGGGGAGAGGGGAGCATGACGAACATTCGGATATCGATCTATATTGCTTAGTGAAGGAAGAAGACAAGGAGAGGTTTCTTTCTAATCGGCTGCTGCATTTAAGGGCATACCGCGACGTAATTCTATCGGATGATATTTTTATCGTTGCTCCTCAAATAATTGCTGTGTTCGATGATTTATTGCATATTGATTTGTTCACGGTGACGAAGGAAACGTTTGTCGGCGGCGACTATTTCAAGGTAGTGTATGATCCGCATCGGTTGTTGGATGAGTTTGAGGAAACGCAAGGATTAATGCTGACGGAGCAGCAATATCGGGATGGTGTTATGGATGTGGGCTGGTTTTTATACCAGTATAGACAATCTGCGGCGCGTGGAAACGACATTTGGGCTGTGAAGATGCTGAAGAATGTCGAGCATCATTTGGCAAGGGTGCTGCTCTATCGATATGCGCCGGAACGTTCAGTATTGGGATTGAAAACGGTTGAACGATCATTGCCGGAGTCCGTTGTTTTGGATTTGAAGGAGATTATGGAATGCATTACGCCAAAGAAGCACGGACAGGCAGCGGTGTTGATCAGCAGGATGCTCCATCGGGAATATGAATGGATAGGGCAGCAGTGGGACGTGGAAAGTGAGCAGATGAAATTTCTAAAAATGATGATTGATGAGTTTAAAGGAGAAGGAGTAGAAGTGAAATGACGCAAGTATGTGCAATTAGCATTTACGTTCCAAATGTGGAAAAGGCGATTGAATTTTATAAGAATGTATTAGGGTTTGAAGTGAATAAGCAGTACGGTCCAAAACTATTTACGTTGGTCCACGGTGAGTTGCCGATTGTAATTGAGGAATCGGAAATAGCAACCGATAATGCATCCACGTCAGGAGTTGTGCTTACGCTGAAAACGGATGATATTCATCAATCCCTTGCAGTTCTGAAAGAGCATAATGTGGAACTAATTATCGGGGAACCTGCGGACTGTCCACCTGGCAAGTATATTATCTTTAGAGACCCTTTCGGTAATGTGTGGGAGTATTTGCAGTTCATGAAATGATTGTCAGTATCAACTGGTTTTTTGGGTGGATATGTTAAGGAGCTAATTGAATAAGAAAGGGATGATTTGATTCATTTACAAAAGAAGAAAGGCGCCTCAATTGTTAGAAGGATTGGAAGCGGCAGTAAGACGATTGCCGGTCAGCCACGTAGCGATGCCTATTATTCAAACGAAACTTGCGGCCGTACAAGCGGGCTTTGGCGTCGAGCAGGAATTGGATAAAGTATTTGATCGGTATTTTTCAATGAAACATGGAATTTTCCATGATCTATCACTTGTCTCGAGTACATATTTTCAAGTCGAAACATTTTTGATCACCCCGGCATATGCTGTGCTGTTTGAAGTGAAAAATTGAGTGGTCGAGTTAACGTTAGTTGAGAATCCGCCACAGCTAATACGGACGACAGAAACGGGCCAAGTAAATGGCTTTCAAAGCCCTGTCGCTCAATTGCAGCAAAACTGCGAACTCTACCGTGATTGGCTGCATAAGAGAGGCGTGTCTATACCGGTTTATAGTGCCGTCATGCTGCTTATGCAAAGCAGCGCATTGAAGCAAATCATTCAAAAACCCCCATTTTGTTTCCTAACATTGTTCCATCTTTTGTTCGATCGATTCCAAACAGCCCCCCAAAGTTGGACGATCGTGAATTTGAAACGTTAGCTTCTCGGATTAGCAAGAGTCATCGACCGTACATACCCCCATCTTTTTGTGAAATGTACTCTATACAACATAGCGACATTCGAAGCGGTGTCATTTGCCCTATTTGTGGCTTTATTGGCATGGAAAAATAGAAAGGCTGTCTCTGTCGGGCGTGCGGTAGTACAAACCGCTGTGCATATATGCAAGCTATCCGTGATTGGTTTCAGCTTGTTGACAAACGCTCGCATACTGCGTTGGGGCCAGTAGGACGCTGGTCATGCAACCGTTGCTGCAGGATGCAGCGGTTTTAGGTTGCCTGTCCTTCGCTCGTCCCCTCATGAACCTAAGTTCTATTCGGGTCTTCGCTCGACTTCGCGCGGGCCTGCACGATGCAGGTCATGCAGTCAATCGAACGGCGAAGGGTTCGATTTGCCTTAATTTACGCGCCCTTTGCGGAAATTAAGGCACTGCGGACGTCGCGCACTTAGACTGCCTTCCACGTGACAAGCGTTTTCAAGCCAAGCTGGGCAAACACTTATCTCATGACTACAAACCTTAAAAGGACTGTAGACAAAGTAAAAAGATACTTTGTCTGCAGTCTGAAAGCTATCCGTGATTGGTTTCTATTATTTCCTGGTAGGATAGAAATAAAGATTGTCGAGCGTTTCTACTAATTGAATGACAACAAACAGCTTATCGTATTTTAACATCAATGCAGTTGAAAGCGGTAGAAACCTATCGGAATCGTACATACACTATGGAAGTGTGAAAAGCGCACAAGAGAAGTGCGCTTCAGCTTGTTGACAAACGCTCGCATACTGCGTTGCTCGTCTCGCTCGTCCCCTCATGAACCTTAAGTTCTATTCGGGTCTTCGCTCGACTTCGCGCCTTGTCTGGCAAGCGTTTTCAAGCCAAGCTGGGCAAACACTTATCCCATAACTAAAAACCTTTAAAAGACTGTAGACAAAGTGAAAAAATACTTTGTCTACAGTCTGAAGCGCACAAGAGAAGTGCGCTTTTTTGGATAGGGAAATGGCACAACGGTGGTAAATCATCTCAAATCGGTGGTAAACAATAAACTCTATGATTTGCTGAGAGTCGGAGTGCGGCTATATCAGTTTGAAGAGATAAATGGTAATGGATAAAGTGTCTTTTTAGGTAAAGAGTTACCCCTACCGTCCGCACTCTCCATTAGAAAAATATCAATACATCGTGCAAAATTGGTTGGGAGAGGTTACAATCAAATTTGTGTTTGGAATTGAATCTCATGCTTTAAAGTGAAACCGATTACAAAGTTCAGGTGCTAACCTATAAAAGATTTTGCCGCTCGGGCGCCTATTGGCTCGGCGTTTTTTATTTGACGTGGTAATTTTGGTGGAATTGAGGGTAAAGGTGAGATAAGGATTCATTTTTGATAGAAGGAGTGTTATGTGTGAAGATTTTGGAATGGCTTGTAGGGCCGTTGAATGATTTTATTTGGACGTACATACTAATTGGTTTACTAATAGCAATCGGTTTATATTTTACATTTCGAACTAAGTTTGTGCAGATCCGTTTGTTCCGAGAGATGTTTAGATTGATTGTTGAGAAAAAGGAGGGCGGTGACGGGGTTTCTGCTTTTCAGGCGTTTACGATTAGTGCGGCTTCCCGTGTCGGTACAGGAAATGTGACAGGTGTCGCTTTGGCAATTGGTGTAGGTGGGCCGGGCGCGGTATTTTGGATGTGGGTCATTGCAGTTGTCGGAATGGCGACGGCTTTTGTTGAAAGTACGCTTGCTCAAGTGTATAAAGTGCGCGATGGCGATACGTTCCGAGGTGGACCTGCTTATTATATGGAGAAAGCGCTTGGTACGAGAAAATTAGGTATCGTGTTTGCGATTTTATTAACGCTTTGCTTTGGGTTTATTTTCAATGCGGTTCAATCCAATACAATTAGCCAGTCTTTTCATGATGTATTCCATTTGCCATTTTGGGTAGTTGGTCTACTATTAGTTGTTTTGACAGCGTTTATTATTTTTGGCGGTGTGAAGCGGATTGTTAAAGTTACTCAAGCGATTGTTCCGATTATGGCAGTGTTTTATCTGCTTATAGCTGCGTTTGTAGTCATTGTAAATATTAAGGAAATCCCGGGGATGATTGCGCTCATTTTTGAACATGCTTTCGGCATTAAGGAAATGGTCGGGGGCGGTATTGGTGCAGCAATCATGCAAGGTGTACGCCGTGGATTGTTCTCAAATGAGGCTGGGATGGGGAGTGTACCGAATGCGGCTGCTACTGCAAATGTTACGCATCCTGCAAAACAAGGGCTCGTTCAAAGCTTAGGTGTGTTTTTCGATACGATTGTTATTTGTTCTGCTACTGCATTCATCATTATTCTTGCAGGATTGTATGACACTGGTGAGTCTAGCGGAATCCTGTTGACGCAAGCTTCAATGGCGGTGCATGTCGGATCTTGGGCACCATATTTTGTCGCGGTTGCGATTACGTTTTTCGGTTTCAGTTCCATTGTAGGTAATTATTATTATGGGGAAACAAATATTGAATTTATTAAAGCGCATAAATCTTGGATGACGATCTATCGTGTCTTAGTGCTTGTCATGGTGATGTTTGGTGCAATGGCGAAAGTTGATATCGTTTGGAATATGGCCGATTTGTTCATGGGGATGATGGCGGTGCTGAATTTAATAGTCATTGTACTGTTAGGCAAGGTTGCATTTAAGGTGTTGGATGATTTTACATTGCAACGAAAACAAGGGAAAAACCCGGTATTTAAAGCAAGCGCCATGCCGAATTTAAAAGGGGCGGAATGCTGGGAAGAGGAGAAAGATTGATTTGTAAAGTTGTAAGTCCCTCTGTATAATAATATTTGAAGTGATTGTAGAATAGTCTGTCTATTTAAAGGTCTGGGATGTGGGTAAGATGAAAACTTCAACTTTGGAGCAACTTTGCGTCCTTTACACAGATTTGAACGATGAAGATATTGAAACTTTGAAAGAAGTGGCTGCAACTTTGCAGCTCTATGCGGATTTATCTGAATCTTACATGTTCATTGATTGTAAAATAAAAAATAACGATCATGCAATCGTTGTTGCAGAAGCGTTCCCGCAATCCGAGCATACAATTTATGAAAATTCGGTTGTCGGGAAAATCGTTTTTGAATCTTTTGAGCCGGGTGTGTTTTATAGCTATCGGAAAGGTGAAAAATCAATCATTCATCAGGCTGTTACGCAAGAAGGAAAGTCGGTCGATCAAACTGTTGTTCCTATTAAAAATAAGAGCGATAAAGTGATTGGGGTGCTTATACAGGAGAAGGAAGTCGAGTCTGCCGTTTTTCAGCAGAAAGATAATATCTCCATAGTTCCCGATGTTTCCGATGAGACGAACGAGTCGGGCATGCATGTTGTTACGGATTTGCTTATGGAGATGCTAATATTAACCGATCAGCAAAATCGTCTTATTTACGCGAATCCTGTCGGTTTGAAATTCATTTCTGAAATGGGGCACACGGACCAAGCGTTAAACCGGAATATTATTGAAATGATGCCATTTTTAAAACCGGTGTATGATCAGCAGGAAGATGTCTTCGTTTTTGATTTGACAATTGACGGGAAAAGCCTCGTTGTGAAAAAAATCCGGATGAGCAAAAAGGATAAGACAAAGGAAACGTTGCTCATTATACAGGATTTGACAGAGCTGCGGATGAAAGAGAAGGAATTGATGATGAAATCGGTCGTCATCCAAGAGATTCATCATCGTGTGAAAAATAATTTGCAAACTGTTGCAAGCCTGTTGCGATTACAAATGCGGCAAGGTGTGCCCGAGGAAAGCAAATCCTCTTTAGAAGATACTTTGAATCGGATTTATAGCATTTCTTCTGTATATGAACTTATTTTAGCTAAAGAGCATGCCGATGATGACGATGTAAATATAGTAGAGTTGACGAGAAAAATTTGCACGGCAATGGTAATCAATGAAACGGAGCTAAAACTAGACTTGATTATTCAGCCGAATGGCAATAAAATTATAACTACCTCACGGAAAGCGGTTTCAATCGCACTCATTGTCAATGAGTTAATACAAAATTCTTTGAAACATGCTTTTCGTCATGGGGATGAAGGCCAGATTCAAGTAGACTTTTTCTCTAATGAAAAATTTTTGGAGTTACATATTACCGACAACGGCGTTGGTATGAATGATCCAAAGTCATCATTAGGGATGGAAATCATTAGGAATTTGGTCACGAATGATTTAAATGGAGATTTTCATTATGCACCGACAAAGAAAGGTACGCATGCGGTCATCATATTTCCTGTAAGTCCGGAGGTGGAGATTTTTCATGAAAAAGAGGATATTGATAGCGGAAGATGAATCGATTATCCGCATGGACCTCAAAATGACATTGGAAGATCACGGCTATGAAGTCGTTGCTGAAGCTGGAGATGGAGACCGTGCAATTGAACTAGCGTTCCAACATAGACCGGACCTTTTATTGATGGATATAAAAATGCCGAAGATCAACGGTTTAAAGGCGAGCCAAATAATTGGCAGCCAATTGGATTTGCCAATTTTAATTATAACAGCCTATAGCCAAAGGGAATTCATTGAACAGGCGCAGCAGGACAATATTGTAGGTTATTTAGTCAAGCCGATTTCTGAGGTGAACTTAATTCCAGCGGTGGAAGTAGCTCTCCATCAAGCCGATAAGGCGAAGCGGCTCAAGACGGATATTCGGCGTGCAAAGGAGCAAGTCGAAAAAAGAAAGCTTGTTGAGCGTGCAAAAGGGATGTTGATGGATGCGGAACAGCTTTCCGAGCAAGACGCTTTCAAGAAAATGAGAGACGATAGTATGTCTCGGCAAATGACAATGGAGTCGGTTGCCAAAGAAATTATTGAATCATATGAGTGAATGGCTGGCCGATCAAACCAAGAAGTTCATTTCTTGTATTTAATAAGGATCCATTTATAAAACAATTAAGTTTTGATAGAAGTGAATAATTCATAAGCAAAGGCGCTTAAAGAGAAGTCTTCTTTAGGCGTCTTTTTGCTGTTTTTCGATAGAAATTCTGTTGATTTTTCAAAGAAATGGAAAGGTGGTGAAGTGTAGGGAAATATTACGTTTTCTTTGAAAATAGCCTTTCGTTATTCTTATAAAAAGGGGGAAAGTTGAATGGAAATGATCGGAACGGTCATAGTTTGGATCATTATGATCTGTGCGGTTTTAGGGGCATTTGCCGCAATTAAAAATCCGGATGAAGGACTTGGTAAAGAGTTCATGTCCGGTATTCATGCAGTTGGACATATTTTTGTGCCAGCGGCGGGTATTATGGCATCTATTCCATATTTAACTTGGTTCATTAGTAAATTTATCGGTCCAATCTTTGATTCGATAGGAGCAGACCCTGCTATTGCAGCTACAACAATTCTTGCATCGGATATGGGTGGGTATCATTTAGCTGATGCGCTAAAAACCTCCTATGAAGGTTGGGTTATGGCTTTAGTTGTAGGATTCATGTCTGGTGCGACAATCGTCTTCTCCATACCGATGGGACTTGCGATGTTAGATAAGCGCGACCATAAATATATGGCATTAGGGGTCATGTCGGGTGTATTGACAATTCCGATCGGGGCTTTCATTGCTTCATCATTAATTTTAATTTTCAACACGGATGTCCGTGAAGTCATTAGTACAACAGCAGCTTCGAATCATGCATTCACGATTAGCTTTTTGCAAATCTTAATTAATTTATTACCTTTGATCATATTTGTAGTGCTAATTGCGTTGGGATTGAAATTCTTCCCGCGTGCTATGATTAACATCTTTATGATTTTTGGACGTGTAATGGATGCTGCCATTAAGTTAGTTCTTGTATTCTCAATTGTCGAAGTTTTCACAGGAGTATTTTCTTCTTTGTTCGGCGCTTGGGGCTTC
The DNA here is from genome assembly GCF_037144575.1 of Sporosarcina sp. USHLN248. NCBI lineage: Bacteria > Bacillati > Bacillota > Bacilli > Caryophanales > Caryophanaceae > Sporosarcina > Sporosarcina sp. USHLN248. Next base: position 47,812 of record NZ_JBBCZC010000015.1, on the reverse strand, counting down.
GATCCAATTATGGCAGACGAGGAAGACCAGTTTCGCGCGCTTGAAACAGCTGGTAATATCGGTATAATGTTAGCTGGTGCGTTTCCGATGGTTTACTTGCTGCGTAAATACGGTGCAAAACCGTTGGAAGCGGCTGGCCGCAAATTAGGCTTATCTTCTGCGGGTAGTGCAGGGATTTTGGCAACTATGGCGAATATTTTGGCGATGTTCTCATTAGTTCGCGATATGAAGCCAAAAGATAAAGTAATAAATATTGCCTTTGCGGTTTGTGCGGCATTCCTTTTAGGAGACCATTTATCCTTTACGGCAAACTTCCAGCCAACGATCATTCTACCGGTTATCTTGGGTAAATTGATTGCCGGAATTTGTGCGATTGCTATTGCGTACAAGCTTTCTGTTCCGACTGCATTGAAACTTGAAGCAAAGGATCGTGAAGAAGGAGTCATTCGACCAGGAGAATATCTTGAAGATGATAAAAAGGAAGTAAATGCTGAACGCCAAGAAGAGGAAAATGTTGAGGAGCCCGTTAACAAAGAAGTAAAAGAAAACGAGGCAGTATTGACGAACTCTTAAAATAGGATAAAGGAAGTGTAAGTATGAGCGAAGAGAAGAAACGGTTTATACAGGAATTTGTACCGGGGAAACAACTGACGCTTAGTCATCTTATCGCCAATCCTGATCCAGATATGTTTCAGAAATTAGGCATTCAAGAAGCGGGTGCGCTTGGAATTATGACGTGTACGCCAAGTGAAACGGTTATTATTGCTGGTGATTTGGCTACTAAATCAGCAAATGTGAAATTAGGTTTCTTAGATAGATTTACAGGAAGTTTAGTCATCGTTGGCAGTGTTTCTGAGGTCGAAATGGCGATGGAGGAAATCAATCGATTTTTGGCTGAAATGTTGGGATATACGCCATCACCAATTACGAAATCGTAAGGATGTGTACATGCCATGCAAAACAAAGCGATGTTGATCGGAGCTGTCGGAGCGGGCAAATCTACGCTGACCAATGCTTTATTAGACAAACAAACGGATGCTGTTAAAACACAGGCACTTGTCTACAATGATTGGATTGTGGACACGCCTGGAGAATATACGGAGAATCCGTTATTCTATAAGAACATTATGGCGACGGCGTTAGAAGTGACTCATATCTTTTATTTGCAAGATGCTACTAATAGCAAAACAATTTTTCCGCCGGGATTTAGTTCGGGGATTCCGAAGCTGCCGATCGGGGTTGTGACGAAGAGTGATCATCCCGATGCAGATGTTGAGCGCGCTGTACGCATGTTGCAAGATGTGATCCATAGGGGGCCGATCGTTATTACATCTTCTGTAGCCGGCACTGGGATCAATCATCTTAAGGAATTGATAAAAATAAATAATATGGCGGAGCTGCAAAAGTATGTGACAGAAGCGTCTGATGAGCAATTGAAATTCATTGGTAGCAACAGCCTTTAGGACTTTACACAACTTTGTAAGTTTGATATATTGAAGTCATACAAGTTCATGAAAATCGGCAAAGACGCCTTTACTCCTTGAAGGGCCCATGTGGCACTTCGAGTTGTAAAGGTGTCTTTTTTTCTCTTCCTATGCCTGTTCTACTTATGAAACTGCGGGAAATGATTATGGGGAAACGAGGTGTAATCCTTGGGCAATTTCAGTAAAAAACATGAATCAATCATGAGTGCCGGAATTGATATTGGCACAAGTACAACGAAGTTGATCATTAGCCGCTTTTCATTGATGAATACAGCTGGAACGACCCATGTTCCGAGGATTGAAATTGTGGACAAAGAAATTCTTTATAAAAGTCCAGTATTCAGGACGCCTTTAAAAGATTATTCTACGATCGATGTGGAAGGGATCGAAGAGATTATCCGTTCACAATATGAGCTGGCGGGCATCCTTCCTTCGCAAATCGAGACAGGGGCTGTCATCATAACAGGTGAAACAGCGACAAAGCGAAATGCGAGTGAAATGCTGCATCATTTGTCGAGTGAGGCGGGGGATTTCTTAGTTGCTACTGCGGGTCCAGATTTAGAAGGAATCATTGCCGCAAAGGGCTCTGGCGCCTATGAATCTTCTGGAAAGAGCGGGAAAGTGATTGCCAATATCGATATCGGCGGAGGAACGGCAAATATAGCTGTTTATAAAGATAAACAGTTGTTAGGCACTTGTACGATGCATATCGGTGGTAGGCTCATCGAATTTAATAATGGCCGGGTTTCAACTATCTCACCTCCTGTTAAAAGGCTTCTCGAATCGTATGACATCAGTTTGGAGGCAGGAGAGCCGATTAACGAAACGGCTGTTCAGTTTACGACGGAATTCATGGCAGGGTCTCTTGCGCGTATCTTGAATCGTCAAGCTCGTCCAGAAGACGAAGTGTTATTATTAGGCCATTTGCCGAATTGGCAAGAAGATGTCGATACAATTGTTTTTTCGGGCGGCATTTCGGAATGTATGTATCGCCACGAAGCGGAACACGAACAAGTTGCTCATTATGATGACATTGGTATCCGTCTGGCGAATTCATTGATGAACAACGAGATGCTTAAAGCTTTTCAGTGGCAGGAGCCGATTGAGACAGTGCGGGCGACTGTTTTAGGTGCAGGAACTCAAACGACAGAAATTAGCGGCGCGACGATCCAAGTTGCATCACATGAACTGCCCTTAAAAAATGTGCCTATTTATCAATATAGTTTTCATCATGACTTGCAGGAAGGATTGAATCGGTTAGACGAAGCGATCCAGCATGCGATTGCACTATATGACTCGACTGAAGAAGGGCAAAATTTTGCGCTGTATATTTCAGAGCTGCCTTATATGGGCTTCAAAGATATCCAAGCATTGGCAAAGGCTATTATTCAAATGATGGAAAGCCGACCAGACCCTGATCAGCCGATTATCCTATGTGTGCAAACCGATCATGCAAAAGTGATCGGGCAAACATTGACGGCGATGAATGTTAGGCAAAGTATCATTTGCATCGATCAAATCGACGTCGAAACAGGCGATTACATAGACATCGGCAAGTCACTTGATTCAGGAGTTGTGCCGGTAGTCGTGAAAACGCTGACATTCCACTCGGCGTAAAGGAGGGGTTGCAATTGAATTTATCAACAGTTTTGGGTGGAGAACGCTATGTGTTCAAAGACCTGAAAGAAGTAATGGCGAAAGCGAATGAGGAAAAATCGGGAGATCGTTTGGCGGGAATTGCCGCTGAAACCGTTCAAGAAAGAATTGCTGCCAAAGCGGTTGTCAGTGAGCTTTTGGTAAGCGATATTCGGAACAACCCACTCATTCCAATTGAGAATGATGAAGTATCGCAAATTATTGAAGGCGATATAAACGAAAGAGTTTACAATGAAATCAAAAACTGGAGCATTGCGGAACTGCGCGAATATATTTTGAGCAACGATACAGGTGACCGGGAGCTGAAGCGTTTAAGCAGAGGATTAACATCTGAAATGATCGCAGCGGTTGCGAAGCTTATGTCGAATTTGGATTTAGTCCATGCGGCAAACAAAATCGAAATCCTGTCTACTTGCAATATTACGATCGGACAAAAAGGAACGCTATCTTCAAGACTTCAGCCGAATCATCCGACGGATAACATCGACGGCATCATCACTTCTCTAAAGGAAGGATTATCATATGGAATTGGGGATGCGGTGATCGGTGTCAACCCGGTAGATGACTCAGTCGAGAGTGTCAAACGTGTTTTGAATGCAACGAAAGAATTCATTAACGAATGGGAAATTCCGACACAAAACTGTGTGTTGGCACACGTAACGACACAGATGAAAGCGATCCAGCAAGGTGCGCCTGCAGATATGGTTTTCCAAAGCATTGCAGGAACAGAAGCAGCTAATCGCTCATTCGGAATATCTGCGGAATTGATTGCGGAAGCAAAAGACTTAGCGATGAAGGAAGGCACTGGTACAGGGCCGCAAGTAATGTACTTCGAAACAGGCCAGGGTTCTGAGCTTTCAGCAGAGGCACATTACGGAATCGACCAAGTTACATTGGAATCGCGGAATTATGGCTTCGCACGACACTATGACCCATACATCGTCAACACGGTCGTTGGTTTTATTGGGCCAGAGTATTTGTATAACAGCAAACAGGTGATCCGTGCTGGGTTGGAAGACCATTTCATGGGCAAAATGCATGGCATTCCGATGGGTGTAGACATTTGCTATACGAACCATATAAAAGCGGATCAAAATGATATTGAAGACTTAGGCGTATTGCTAACTGCGGCAGGCGTGAATTTCATTATTGCTGCACCGATGGGCGATGACGTCATGCTGAACTATCAATCGATGAGCTATCATGATGTTGCTACGCTTTTAAGAACAATGGGCAAAACGCCCGCACCGGACTATTTGAAATGGCTTGAAAAAATGGGCATCTACGAGGATGGCCGTCTGAGCGCCCGCGCAGGCGACTTGACGATTTTCGACCGATAGGAGGTGGATGGTTGTGAATGAACAGTTAGTTGAACAAATTACGAAGATGGTTGTCGAGAAATTACAGACGGCTAAGCAAGGGCAATCCAGCCCAAGCGATAGGGAAATGCCTGTGAAATTGTTTTCGGATAGACCTGCAGGGCAATCGGTCGAAACAAAATCCGCAGACAGAGTACCTGATGGAAAAGTCACTTTCCACAATACGGCAGAAAAGAACGTAGCAGCGCCAGCCGTTAAAACTGTGAATACAAACGATTCGTGCAAGGTAGCTCGAAAAGAACAACCTGCAGAACATGTAAATCTTGAAGAGTTGCGGAAGAAAACTCCTGCAAGAGTTGGTGTCGGCCGGGCCGGTTCCCGTCCGAAAACGAATGCATGGCTGCAATTCAGATTGGATCATGCAGCTGCGGTTGACGCGGTTTATGGTGAAGTGCCAGACGATTTGCTGCAGCAATTGAATCTTTTCCAAGTCCATTCAAAAGTAAAGGATAAAGAGGAATATATTAGACGCCCCGATTTAGGCAGAAGGTTGTCCGATGACTCTAAAGCGATTGTTAAAGAAAAATGCAAGCATGCCCCAACTGTCCAAATTGTCGCGTCAAACGGTTTGAGTGCAAAAGCAATTGAAGAGAACTTGAAAGACGTCTTTTTATCTTTGCAGCAATCCCTTGCCAACTTGAACATTGAAGTAGGTACTCCTTTCTATATTGATAAGGGGAGGGTTGCCCTTATGGATGAGATCGGAGAGATGCTACAGCCGGACGTTGTTGTCATGTTAATTGGAGAACGCCCAGGGTTGGTCTCCGCAGAATCTTTAAGTGCCTATCTATGCTATAAGCCCCGGATCGGCACGATCGAAGCGGATCGGATGGTCATCTCGAATATTCATAAAGGAGGCATTCCTCCGGTTGAGGCGGGTGCATACTTAGGTACTGTCATCCAAAAAGTGCTGAAATATGAAGCGAGCGGCGTTTCCTTAGTGAAAAAAGAAGGATAGGAGGTCTGCAAATGACTGGAAAAATTCAAGCTGACATTTTGGCGATGCAAGTCATTCCGAATGTGGATGAAGGTCTTGCCAAGAAGTTTGAGTTGAAACCATATCAACGGAGCATCGGATTGGTCACGATGACGATTGATGATGTTGGCTATACAGCCATCGACGAAGCAACAAAGAAAGCTGATGTCGAAGTCGTCTATGCAAAAAGTTTTTATGCCGGATCTGCACATGCTTCCGGTCCATTATCGGGAGAGTTCATCGGCGTCATTGCGGGTCCATCTCCTGAAGAAGTGAAAAGCGGTCTAGATGCGATACGCATCGTTGTGGAACATGACGCGTATTTTGAGGCGATCAATGGCAATCCGGATCATGTGCTTTATGCACACACTGTTTCAAGCTGTGGAAGCTACTTGGCTGAGGTGGCAGGTATTCCGGTCGGGCAGTCTCTATCTTACTTAATCGCCCCGCCGATGGAAGCGATTGTCGGCATAGATGCCGCCATGAAAGCGGCAGATGTAACATTGTGTGAATTCTTTTCCCCACCGTCTGAAACGAACTTTGGCGGCGGACTGCTGACGGGCAGCCAGTCTTCTTGCCAAGCGGCGACAGACGCTTTTAGGGAAGCTGTTATGAACATGGCCAGGAACCCGATCAGTTACTGACCAGAGCGAAGGAAGGAGTGATCGATTTGGTACAAGCAATCGATGCTGATTTATTGGCACTGCAAGAAATGCGCACAGCAGTAAAAACTGCAAAAGAAGCTCAGCAGAAATTCATGAGTTATTCTCAAGAACAAGTGGATAAAATCGTTAAAGCCGTCGCAGACGCAGCATTTAAGGAATCCGCTCGACTTGGTGAATTAGCTGTAGCGGAAACAGGAATGGGTGTTGCAGCCCATAAGAAAATTAAAAACGAAGTCGGTTCAAGAGATGTTTATGAAAGCATTAAAGACTTGAAAACTGTCGGTGTCATTAGTGAAGACAAAATTAATAAAGTGGTAGAAATTGCTGCACCATTCGGTGTCGTGGCAGCGATTATCCCAACAACAAACCCGACGTCTACTGCTTTTTTCAAAACGTTGATTTCATTGAAAACAAGAAATGCAATTGTTGTCAGCCCGCATCCATACGCGGTGAACTGCACGCATGAAGCATTGAAAGTTTGTGATGCAGCAGCAGTTGCGGCAGGAGCTCCGGAAGGTCTAATTCAATGTTTGACAATGTCCTCTATGGAAGCTACGCAGCAATTGATGAAGCATAAAGATATTAACTTAATTTTGGCGACAGGCGGAGGCGCTTTAGTAAAAGCGGCATACAGCTCAGGAAAACCTGCTTATGGGGTTGGACCTGGAAATGTCCCGGTTTACATTGAACGCTCTGCTAAGATCGACAAAGCTGTGGAAGATATCGTCAACAGTAAGTCCTTTGACTACGGAACAATTTGTGCAACTGAACAAGCGATGGTTGTTGACAAACATGTCTTGGACTTAGTAAAACGCGAGTTGAAGAAAAATGGTGCGTATATACTGTCTGACGAAGAAAAAGCAATTATGGAAAAAGTTGTTTCCCCGGCTCCAGGAAAAGTGAATCCGAAAATTGTTGGCCGAAGCCCGCAAACGATAGCGAAAATGGCTGGCATCTCCATTCCAGAAAATACACGCATTATCGTCGGGATGGAAACGAAAATCGGTAAAGACGTGCCATTCTCTCTTGAGAAGCTATCACCGGTCTTCGCTCTTTACGTAGCGGAAGACTTGGCGCATGCGAAGGAGCTTTGCCACGGTTTATTGGAAAACGGAGGAAAAGGGCATTCCTTGTCCATTCATACAGAAACGGACTCGATTGCACGTGAATTCGCACTTGAAATGCCGGTTTCAAGAATTTTAGTCAATACGATGTCTTCTGTCGGTGCAGTTGGCGGAACGACAGGCCTTATGCCGTCGCTTACATTGGGCTGCGGTTCGTTCGGTGGCAATATTGTTTCGGACAACGTTACAGCAAGACATCTAATGAACACGAAACGCATGGCGTATGGCATTAAAGATGTCCAGTTGCCAAGACATACAGAAACTTCTGCATCTGTAGAAGATCAAGTCGTTTCTCATGTAATGGGCCAAGTGGATACAAAAGATTCAATCGACCCTGAAATGGTCAAAAACTTAGTGAGTGAGATTGTTAAACAATTATCTAAATAAACCTATTAGGAGGAAACAAACATGAATAGAGAAGGTACAGCATTAGGAATGGTAGAAACGAAAGGTCTTATCGGTTCGATCGAAGCAGCAGACGCAATGGTGAAAGCAGCAAGCGTTAACTTAGTCGGAAAAGTGCATGTCGGTGGCGGTATCGTAACTGTATTAGTTCGCGGTGATGTAGGCGCAGTTAAAGCAGCGACAGATGCAGGTGCAGCAGCTGCACAACGTGTTGGGGAATTGCTATCAGTACACGTAATCCCAAGACCGCATAACGAATTAGAAATGATCTTGCCTAAAGAAAACTGATTAATAGAATCGGATACGATAATGCCGTCAATGATCGGCGGCTATTGAAAGGCGGATGAATATGGATCAGCAGTTGATTGAAAGAATCGTTGGAGAAGTGATGGACCAGCTTCAAAAGCAAGAGCCAAAACTGTCGAACAATGAAATTCCAATTGCTGTTTCCGCTCGCCATGTGCATTTAAAACCGGAGCATATTGAAGTTCTGTTTGGAAAAGGATATGAGCTGACGAAACGATCCGATTTGTCTCAACCGGGTCAATTCGCTGCAAATGAAACAGTTGTCATTGCGGGTCCAAGGGGAAGCATCGAAAAAGTGCGGATCCTTGGCCCTGCCCGTTCATTGTCCCAAGTGGAAGTGAGCTGGACTGATGCTATGAAATTAGGCGTCAAGCCACCGCTTCGCGAATCCGGGAATATTGCGGGATCTGCAGGCATTACGTTGATCGGGCCGAAAGGCAGCCTTTATTTGGATGAAGGGCTAATTGTCGCCCAATCCCATATTCATATGGAACCGAAAGACGCAGACCGGTTAGGCGTGCGGGACGGCGATTTTGTTACGATAGATGTCGAAGGGATTCGTCCAATCTCGTTTAATCAAGTGAAAATTCGAGTCTCTGAGCGCTATCGACTGGAAATGCATATAGATACGGACGAAGCAAATGCAGGGTTTATTACGCAAGGAACAATCGGCAAGCTAAGAAAGCCGGGTGTTGAGTGTTCAAATGACGTAGTTGCTACGCATAATGAAGTTCAGGTGCAACCAGAGAAAAAAGCGTTTTATTTCAAAAAGAAATTGCTTTCAAATGAAGACATTCGTGCCATTCAAGAAGATGAAATCGTTGTCGATAAAGGAACGATTGTGACGGCACTTGCAAAAGATACAGCAAGAGAGATCGGAAAAGTGATTTCCATTAAGTAAAAGGTGTGATGACGCATGCGAATGGGAAGAGTGATTGGTAATGTTTGGGCTACGCGTAAAGAAGATGGCTTGCAAGGATTGAAGTTATTAATCGTTCAGCCTTTGGATGCTTTCGGAAAGCCGAACCAGACGCAGTTTGTCGCGGCAGACCGGATTGGTGCGGGCATAGGTGATGATGTCCTTGTTACGAGCGGAGGCTCTTCGCGTTACATTATGAAAGATAATCCGATTCCTATTGATGCGGTCATCATAGGAATCATTGATTCGACTGAAGTGGAAAGGGGCGATTACGATGAGTCAAGCGATCGGGATGATTGAGACGAAAGGTTTGATCGGCTCCATTGAAGCGGCAGATGCGATGATTAAGGCATCCAATGTTTCATTGGTCAGCCAAGAGAAAGTCGACGGCGGCATTGTGACAGTTATCGTGCAAGGCGATGTTGGTGCTGTTCAAGCGGCAGTAGATGCAGGCAAGGATGCTGCGGCAAGAGTCGGCGAATTGTTGGGCGCTCATGTTATTCCAAGACCGGATGAGTCCGTCTATGGAATGGTGAAGCCTAATGAGAAGGTTGAACAGCAATCTGCCGAGAAGCAAGAAAAATTGGCGGAACCTGCGAAAGCTTCAAAACCGAAAACAACGAAGAAATCATAATCGCGGAAAGGATGAGTGGATATGGCTTTTCGCAGACATAAAATTGCTGTTGTCGGGGCAGGATACACTGGTGCGACAGTTGCATTGATGCTTGCGCAAAAAGAGTTGGGCGATGTCGTGTTAGTAGATATTCCTGATTTGGTCAACCCTACAAAGGGGAAGGCTCTGGATCTTCTTCAAACTGGCCCCGTACAAAACTTTGATGCGAAAATCATTGGTACTTCCAACTATGAAGATATTCAAGACGCAGATATGGTGATTGTGACAGCTGGAATTGCAAGAAAGCCAGGTATGAGCAGGGATGACTTAGTAGCGACAAACGCGAAAATCATGCGTGCTGTATCTGAGCAAATTAAGCGTTATGCTCCAGATAGCACGGTACTTATTTTAAGTAATCCGGTAGACGCGATGACATACGTTTGCTATAAAACAACCGGCTTCCCTAAAAATCGTGTAATTGGCCAATCTGGCGTATTAGATACAGCTCGTTTCAATACATTCGTGGCGGAAGAATTGAATATCTCTGTTGAAGACATTTCTGGGTTCGTTTTAGGCGGTCATGGAGACGATATGGTGCCGCTTGTCCGCTATTCATATGCGGGAGGCATTCCGCTTGAAAAGATTATTCCTGCGGATCGTTTGCAGGCAATTGTCGATCGGACGAGAAAAGGCGGGGGAGAAATCGTTTCCCTATTGGGCAACGGCAGTGCGTATTACGCCCCTGCAGCTTCGCTTGTTGAAATGGCTGAAGCAATCATTAAAGACAAGAAGCGCATTTTGCCATCCATTGCTTATTTGGAAGGTGAATATGGCTATCACGATATTTATTTAGGCGTGCCTACCGTTTTAGGCGGCAATGGCATTGAAAGCGTGATTGAATTGCCATTATTGGAAGAAGAGAAAAAGGCGCTTGATAAGTCAGCGCAATCTGTACAGTTAGTGATCGATATTTGTAATCGATAATATTTGAAAAGCATCCCTTGAAAGGTGAATGGGATGCTTTTTTGCATGTCGAAAAAATTGAGAGGACTTAAATACTATAAATAGCATTATCTTAGGTATTTAGCTATGTTTTCGGTTATGAAAATGGTATAATTATCAGTAGATTAATAGTTTTTTATTGTTGATTTTTTATGAAGAAATGAGGATAAGGAAAGGTGATAATTGAAGCAATTTATCTCGCTGTTTTTAGGTACATATGCCGTAGGATGACGGTAATTTTTCTTAACTAACAGTCACGCGCCTTTGAGTTAAGAAGTATCTGATTTTGCATTGCTTTCCGCGCGTGTCAGAAGTAGTTATGCGCAATTTTTACGTAGTATGCGTTTCTATGATGCATTATGCGTTTTTAAGCAGTTTTCTGCGCTCATAATTCCCTTTATGAATTTGTGGAAGTGAGTAGAGTTGAAGCGCACATATCATTGAGACGATCGACGTATAAAAGCTCTGATGTGTAAAATAGGGCATTTCGATAAGAGCATGCTGCTCGTACGTCGTGTAAAAGTCGGATTTAGATCCATTCATTTCTATGTTGCATTGATTTTGTGATGATTAGAATTGTTTTGTAGGAGGATACTGAATTGAAGAAACAGAGAAGTATTGCTTGGAAATTGTCGGGGCTGATTATCGGTCTATTTTTGATCCTTTTTATCGCCTATACATTTACGACAAGCTCTATTATTCATAAGGAGAGCTCAAATGACGCTGAAGAATTTGCAATTGAAAATACTAATTTTTATGCGAAAGAAATAAGTAATAGATTTAGTCAAACGAATCAAATTTTGAATACTACGAAGCGTATTTTTGAAACACTGCAAGCCGATGGAAAATTGACAACTGAAGAAGTTTTAGATGTCATAGAAAACAATCTCGCATCGAATGAAGATGCAATGGGTGTGGCAGCGATTTTGGAAAAGGGTTCCATTCCAATTGACGATGATGCCGATAAAGGGTTATTTGATGATGAAGACCGTTTCATTCCTTACTTATACAAAGATGGCGATGGAATTACAATAGAAGCAGTAAGAGGATATGAGACGGAAGGAGACGGTGACTGGTATCAAGTGCCTAAAAGCTCAAAACGAGCTGTGCTGACTGAGCCGTATTCGTATGATGCAGGCGGTCAGACGATATCGATGACGACGATTTCAGTACCGTTAATTGATAAGAATGGTCAGTTTTTCGGTGTATTGACGACAGATTTGTCGGTTGAATTCTTAACTGACTTAGTCTCATCCATTGCACCGGAAGGCGGTTACGCTACTATCTTGACGGATAATGGTGAAATAACAGCGAATAGTTTAACAGAGGATTTGAATGGCACGGATTTGCGTAGTCTATTGGACTGGGATGCAATGAAATCGAAGCTTGACGAAGGGCAAGTAGGTTCGTTATATGCCGAATCGGATAACTTGGACGAAATGGCGTTTAATGTTCTTGCACCGATCATGTTAGAAGGAATCGATGAAACGTGGACAGTGCAAACATCTATTAAAAAGTCGAAAATAATGGAAACCTTTAATTATGTCCTTCTCATGACAGTGATTTTTGGTATTGTAATGGTAATTTTAATGGCGGCTGTAACGGCTTGGTATATTTTCAAACAGATGAGACCACTCTCAATGCTGCAAACATCGATTGAACAAGCGGCTGCAGGGGATATGACACATTATGTCGATGAAAGCAAGGTAGGCAATGATGAAATCGGTGCTGTCACACTTGCGTATAATAATATGCTGCGCCAAACGAACGAGGCGATTCATGCAGTTCGTGAGTCATCGATCGAATTGAATGATTCCACGACAAGGGTACATCAAGCGTTTGAAGAAGTTGTCGCTTCCAGTGAAGAGGTTTCATTGGCGACGAACGAAATCGCACAAGGTGCTTCGAAGCAGTCTGAGGATACGGAAGAGACTGGGCGTAGAATGGCCGATTTAGCTGAGCAGATCAATGCATTATCCACTCTTTCAGAAAATATGAAAGAGCTTTCGAATCAAACGGTTGCTTCAACTGAAACGGGTATGTCTGAAGTAGAGAATTTGCGTGAACACAATAGTTCGATGAATGAAATGAATGAAAAAGTTCGTCAGCAAATGGATGCATTGGCATCGAAAATTAGTTCAATCGATCAAGTCATTGCTTCCATCCACGATATTACTGCACAGACGAATTTGTTGGCGCTGAATGCAAGCATTGAAGCGGCGCGTGCCGGTGAGCATGGGAAAGGGTTTGCGGTTGTTGCCGAGGAAGTTCGCAAATTGGCGGAGCAGTCGAGAATAGAAACTGAAGTGATTCAAAAAACTGTACAGGAAATTTTAGAAGAATCTCAACAAACTGTACAAGTCGTTGCTTCTAACTTAGCATTGATGGAAGGTCAAAACGAATCGGTCTCAAGCACGGAAGCTTCCTTTGCACGCAATGCTGAATTGACGGAGCGAATGAGTGAAGCAATTGCAGAGTTTTCGTCAGAGCTTGCTGAAATGCTATCACATCGAGATCAAGCACTTCTTTCGATTCAAAGTGTGTCTGCAGTATCTGAAGAGACTGCGGCTTCCGCAGAGCAAGTGAGCGCATCTTCCGCAACACAGCAAAGCGAGCTTGAACGTGTTGCAGAATCTACAAATCGAATGAAACAAATCGCAGGTGAATTGCGCGAAATCGTAGGTCGTTTCCAACTATCTTAAGTTCTAGGATTGCATTGCGGTCAATTGATGGTAAAATGAAGTAAAAGAATACGAATATGAACGATAGAGCGGTACCGAAATCGGTTTAATAGGGAATCCGGAAATCCGGAGCTGTCCCCGCAACTGTAATCGCCGACTTCCCCCTAAATGCCACTGTCAAAAGACGGGAAGGCAGGGAGGAAGGATGAAGCGAAAGCCAGGAGACCTGCCGTCTATCGTTGAAGCGACACTTTCTTCGGGGGTTGAGAGGGGGGAGCGAACGGATTTTTCGGCATGGCATTTTTTCGGCCGATTCCGTTTAGTTTCCTACGAACAATATGAGCGATCTGCTCCACCCGATTGGTGGAACAGATCGCTTTTTAGTGGGAGGAGACAATGTGATGAGACTGCACACCGCGGAAGAATTCAGTTCAATGCTCTATATGGATTATGTTGGAGAGGCTCCATTGCAAAAGGCGATGATGGCAATGAATAGTAATTTCAGTCGGCTTTATATAGACATTTTCCATCTTGATGTTTTCGCCTTTCTATCGAATGAGTTGCCGTTGAAAGGGGTCTGCATTCCTGACTTGTTTATGCGGCAAGTGGAAGCGGATGGATCATTTTTTATATTTGATTTAAGACAGATTAAGGAGGTTATGGGGTTTTCGTTACCAGATGTTTATGATGAAAAAGAAATCGGTGCATTTCACGAGAAGTATGATGCCTGCGTACAGCACCCTATAATCCGAAAAGTTGAAGTATCTGCCGTCAGCCTTATGAAACATCTTTTGCAATGCCAAATAGCTTCAGGTGGGCCAGCATTCTTTTATCGGGACAGCGCGAATCGATTATGTGGAAATCAATGCAAGGAGACTTTGCGTTTTCCGGAGCAGCATTGGTTGAATGGAAGTTTCAAACAACGAATATTGCCACGCCGAATATCGCTGCGAGAGGAAGACTTGCTGCGTGATCATTTGAATGCTTGGAGATTAGGCATTCAAATGACAAAATGCAGCTGGGAAAGAACTTAATACGCCACCGTGGGTAAAATCAAGTTCTATTCCCTATAATGAATTACATCTCTTTTGGTGCTTTCATCCCTAAAAGGCGTAATGATTCCTGTAGGACAGTAGCAACGCTTTGAACAAGTGCGATTCTATAATTTTTTAACGGCAAGTCGGAAAGGATATGGACGTTTCCGTAAAATGAATTGAATGATTGTGAAAGGTCAATTGCATATTTAGCTACGATGGAAGGATCCAAATCTTCTGCTGCCCGTTTCACGACAGACGGAAAAGCATATAGTAGCTTGAAAATCGCCCATTCATAGTCATTCACTTGTTCAACTGTAAACGGTCCGGTAATACCAGCCTTGCGCAAAATGGAATTTGCCCTTGCATGCGTATATTGAATGTAAGGTCCGGTTTCTCCTTCGGTTTGAAGCATGCTGCTTAAGTTGAATTCGATGTCATGCTTGCGATGCTGTTTCAAATCGCTAAAAATAATTGCGCCGACGCCAACTGCTTGTGCAACTTCGTTTTTATTGAACAGTGTAGGATTTTTTTCAGCAATTGTATGCTCAGCAAGCGAAATTGCTTCCGACAGAACTTCTTCTAACAGAACGATCTTTCCTTTCCGGGTCGACATCTTTTTTCCGTCCTTCAATATGAAGCCGAATGAGACATGGTGAATCGTATTTGCCCAGTCATAGCCCATCTTTTGCAACACTTGCTTTAATTGGGTGAAATGAAGGCTTTGTTCATTTCCTACTACGTAAATCGCTTTCGTGAAATCATACACTTTTTTCCGTTCCAATGCAGCGGCTAAATCGCGAGTTGCATAGAGAGTAGCGCCATCTGATTTTTTGATTAAACTTGGCGGCATCCCTTCCGACAGCTCCACGACTAATGCTCCATCGGACTCTACTAACAATCCTTTAGCGGATAGCTCTTCAACGACAGGCTCCATTTTGTCGTTGTAATAAGCTTCTCCGTTAGTTGAGTCGAAAGAAACTCCGAGCAAATCATATATGCGTTGAAATTCCTTTAATGATTCCGTTTTAAACCATTCCCAAAGCGAAAGTGCATCTTCGTCTCCTTCTTCAAGTGCTTTGAACGCAGCTCTTCCTTCATCATTGAGGGTAGGATCTTCTTCCGCTTCTTCATGGAAACGGATGTAAAGCTGCAATAGTGTCTTAATAGGCGCTTGGCGGACTTCGACTTCATTTCCCCATTTGCGGTAGGCAGTGAGCAGTTTTCCGAACTGAGTTCCCCAGTCGCCGATATGATTGATTTTAATCGGACGATAGCCGATCTTTTCGAGCAGCAAAGCAATGGAGTTGCCAATAACAGTCGATCGGAGATGCCCCATGGAAAAAGGCTTTGCAATGTTAGGAGAAGACATATCGATCGGTACATTGGCACCGTTGCCTTCATTCAAAGAACCATAGGAAGCTTTCTGCTCTCCAATCGTGTCCAGCAAGTTTTGGGCGATGGATGAACGATTGAGAAATAAATTCACGTAGCCGTTTACAGCTTCTGCTCTTTGAATAGCAGGATGGTTGATCGCATTAGCGATCTGTTCGGCAATCAATTTTGGAGGAGTACGCAGCTCCTTTGCGAATGGAAATGTTGGCAAAGCAAAATCGCCTAACCCCGCTTGCGAGGGACGCTCAATCATCTGCTCTGTTATTGTAACTGGACTAGCGGCTTGCAATGCTGAAAGAATATCGTTTTTCATTTGATGAACCCCTTTCACCTGTCATGCTTTTCTTGGACTAAATATAAAAAGCCTCCGTCTCAAATAAATGAGACGAAAGCTTGTTCCGCGGTACCACTCAAATTACCTCTATAAGTTTGGATAGAGGCCCCTTTCTCCTAACGGCGAGACACCGGCTTCTCCTACTTCATTCAGAAAAGCATCTCCGAAGTGCGCTTCATGAACGTTTACCATCGGGCTTCCACCACCCCCGATTCGCTTAAAGGAATATCGTCCATTACTCTCTTCATCGTAGATATTGTAATTGAATGTATCAAATTGGGAATGGAGTGTCAATAGGGAATTGTCGTAACTTCAACACGATTCATCCGTCTAACTTCAAAAGTGGGAGGTTTCGGAATGAAATATATCTTATCGATCCTGTTAGGTGGGGTCTTCGCTCGACTTCGCGCCTTGTCTGACAAGCGTTTTCAAGCCAAGCTGGGCAACCACCTATCTCATGACTACAAACCTTAAAAGAACTGTAGACAAAGTAAAAAGATACTTTGTCTACAGTCTGGGTTGTTTTTATGGGGAATATTGGTCAAATGGTGATAAATCTTGGCTGAGCAGTGATAACGATTATCAGAGTGGTGATACGTTTCTCACTATAGGAAATGGCCAGAAATTCATTCCAAATCATCTCGAATTGTAGCCTTTCGATGACTAATTGCTCGAATCGTTGGTAAACACGCCCGTATCGGTGGTAAACGTACGTGAATCGGAGGTAAACATTTTCTATGAAGAAATCTTCGTTGAAATAGACTTGATTCATCCTTCTCGGTTTCCATACTGCCACCATGGGTATGCTATCGATAGAGGAGGGGATTAGTTTGTCGAAAAGATTAGTGTCTGCCATCCAAGAGTATGCCTTCCCGTTAAATGATCAAGCACTTGAGATAGTTTTGAACACAATTGGGGATGCCCGAATGGTCCTGCTCGGTGAAGCAACGCATGGAACTTCTGAGTTTTACAAAGTTCGCATGGCATTATCCAAACGGCTTATTCAAGAAAAAGGGTTCACTATTATTGCGGTAGAAGGAGATTGGCCGTCCGCCCAAGCGGTCAATCGCTATGTGAAAGGTTTTGATAAAGAAGGAAAATCCGCTCAGCAATTGCTGAAACAATCCTTCAATCGCTGGCCGACTTGGATGTGGGCGAATGAAGAAGTTGCGGTGCTTGTTGAGTGGTTGAAACGTGAAAATGAAGGAAAAGCTGCAGCAAATAAAACAGGATTTTACGGAATCGATATGTATAGCCTATATGAATCAATCGATGAATTGCTTCGATTTCTAAGAGAGAATCCACAGTTTCAAGCGGATTTGGAGTTGGCGAAAAAGGCGTTCTCCTGTTTTGAGCCGTATAACCGGATGCCAGAGCATTATGCGCTGTCGACTGCCCACTTCACGGATGAGTGCATAAGTGAAGTTTCCAGTTTGCTGACAACGATCCGTAGCCATGAGGATCTTTATTTGAATGAGCAGGAGAAGGACTTGAATATGACGATGAATGCATTAGTCGCGAAAAATGCAGAATCATATTATCGGGCGATGATGCAGGACGACGCCATCTCTTGGAATATACGCGATATGCATATGATGGAGGCGATCGACGAGATTTTGAACTACCATGGCGACGATGCAAAAATCATCATTTGGGAGCACAATACTCATGTCGGCGATGCTTCGGAAACTTCGATGGCCGACCATAAAATGATTAATG
Organism: Sporosarcina sp. USHLN248; assembly: GCF_037144575.1. Classification (NCBI taxonomy): domain Bacteria; kingdom Bacillati; phylum Bacillota; class Bacilli; order Caryophanales; family Caryophanaceae; genus Sporosarcina; species Sporosarcina sp. USHLN248. Next base: position 30,120 of record NZ_JBBCZC010000015.1, on the reverse strand, counting down.
TCGGGCAGCTCATCCGCGAAAAGTATGGAAGGAAGGACACATTTGCCATCGGCTTCGGAACGTATGAAGGATGCGTCATTGCTGGCGAAGGCTGGGGGGAGCCTCATCAAAAAATGAACGTTCCACCCGCCAAATTCAACTCATGGGAAGGGCAGATGCATGCAGCGAATCCTAAGGATCAAGTTATCTTGTTTACAGAGGAAAACCGTCATTTATTCAATGAATGGATTGGCCATCGCGCTATCGGAGTTGTCTATAACCCGGAGTTTGAAGCGTATGGGAACTATGTATCGTCAAGGGTTGGCAGCCGTTACGACGGGTTTATGTTCATGGATAGGACGAATGCGTTGGAGCCTTTGTAAAAAGTATTCAAACTGGATTCAGTGGAATCAAAGCTTTACGGAATCCAGTTTGAGTGTCCTTTTTTATTGGATTGTTGGTGATTTTATAAGATTGCATTTGCGATGATTTTATCTAATTTACGGATATCAACTTTTTTATTCAAATTTAATTTAAGCTTGCCTGCTTTTGTCCATAATTCAATTTCAGCATTCAAATCAATTTTTCCTGCATTTTCACTTGAATACATAATGATTGAGCTGAAAGGTATCGTATAGATTTCAACTTTTTTGCCCGAAAGTCCTTGTTTGTCCGCAATTATAAATCTTTTGTTCGTAACAACTGCAACATCACGAATTGTTTTGTATGCAACTTCGGCAACTTCACCTTCAATAAGTAATTCAGCGATGTCATCTGGAACGGGTACTTCTTCTGTGAATGTCCAAGCTGTAATAGCTGTTAAATCGGCCATTTGCAATTCTCCTTTTTTCTATTTATCATCACATATGAAAGATCAAAAGTATAGAAAAAGCTAAAAAACTTTCAAAATATCTTTTTACCTATTTACGATTAAACCACAACATGTTAGGGTAGTAGATGTACATAAGACACAATATATAGTATTGAACGATGGAATGGTACCGTTATCGGTTTAAAAAGGGAATCCGGAAATCCGGAGCTGTCCCCGCAACTGTAATCGCCGACGACCGTCTTGAAAACCACTGCAATCGTGATTGCGGGAAGGGAGACGGGAGAATGAAGCGTTAGCCAGGAGACCTGCCGTCCGTCGTCAAGCAACACTTTCTTCGGGGGTTGAGAGGTGGAAGCGAGCGGGTTTGCTGTTTTCATTTTTCATGAAAGTGTAAATGAGGGCTTCCCGAATTGTTTCCTACACAACATCTATGCGCGATGACGCTGCCGAAGAGGTGGCATCATCGCTTTTTTGCGTTTCATTTTAGGAGGGAGAATCAAAAGATGACCATTTTTACGAGAAAAACAGCAGTTGAAGAGAGACTGACAGCGCTACAGGAAGAGTTTGGGTACGATAAAATTGCATTATTAGAAAAGGCTAGCGAACGCTATAAAGAGCGTAATCCGGGACACAGTGATTCCGAGTGGACAAAAGCAATGATTTTGGAAGCACTTAGCAATATTGATGAAGTTTCTGGCTATTGGACATTCGTGGCAGCGAGGCTTTATTTGCGGGAAATGTATACACAAATAAAGCAGTTATGTGGACGCGAGCCTTATTCGGATTTTGTTGCACATGTTGAAGATCTTGTTGCAAAGGGTCTTTATGCGCCCGAACTTTTGGAGAAGTACACGCGCGAGGAGCTTTCTGCTATTGGGAAATTGATCGACCCGGAAAGGGACAAGCTATTTACATATATCGGTTTGAAAACTTTAATGGACCGCTATGCAGCAGTTGACTATAACAAGCGTCCTGTTGAATTGCCGCAGGAACGTTGGCTCGTCATTGCGATGACGCTAATGCAAAATGAAACGGACGACCGGAATGTCAAAATTGCGGAAGCTTATTGGGCGATGAGCAATTTATATATGACTGTTGCGACACCGACGCTTGCGAACGCGGGCAAGCCGCATGGCCAGTTGTCGAGCTGCTTCATCGACACGGTTGATGATTCATTGTTAGGTATTTATAACAGCAACACGGATGTTGCGAACTTATCCAAGTATGGTGGTGGCATCGGGGTTTATATGGGAAAAGTACGCTCTCGCGGAGCTGCGATTCGAGGTTTTAAAGGTGCATCGAGCGGTGTTTTACCTTGGATTAAACAATTGAACAATACGGCAGTGAGCGTTGACCAATTGGGGCAAAGACAAGGCGCAGTCGCGGTTTATTTGGATGTGTGGCATCGAGACATTTATACTTTTTTGGATTTGAAATTGAACAACGGAGATGAAAGATTGCGTGCGCATGACATCTTTACAGGCGTCTGCCTTCCTGATTTGTTTATGGAGAAGGTAAAAAGCAGGGGAGACTGGCATTTGTTTGATCCGCATGAAGTGCGCACAGTGATGGGCTATTCTCTTGAAGATTACTATGATGAAAAGCGAGGAAGCGGCTCATTCCGTGAGAAGTATGAGGAATGCGTCAATCATCCGGAATTAACAAAAGAAACCGTTCCCGCGATTGAAATCATGAAGCGTATTATGCGCAGCCAGCTTGAAACGGGTACGCCGTTCATGTTTTATCGCGATGAAGTGAACCGCATGAATCCGAATAAGCATGAAGGAATCGTCTATTCAAGTAACTTATGTTCAGAAATCCTTCAAAACATGAGCGCAACGACGTTTGAATCTGTGAAGCTTGAAGATGATGTCATCGTTACGAAATCGAAAGCGGGAGACTTTGTCGTATGCAATCTCTCCTCTATCAATCTTGGAAAAGCGGTTCCAGCAGGCGTTTTAGAAAGGCTGATTCCAATTCAAGTGCGGATGTTGGACAACGTCATCGAGCTGAATAAAATCCCGGTGCTTCAGGCACAACGGACAAACGGGAATTATCGCGGCATCGGCCTTGGAACATTCGGCTGGCATCACCTTTTGGCAATTTACAATATCCGATGGGAATCGGAAGAGGCAGTACAATTGGCGGATCAGCTTTATGAAAAGATCGCATATTTGACAATCAAATCCTCAATGGAACTTTCAAAGGAAAAAGGGGCATATCCTTTATTCGAAGGATCCGACTGGCAAACGGGAACATACTTTGAGCGGAGGGGCTATGATTCGATGCAGTGGCGTGAACTGCGAGTCGATGTCGCAACAAACGGTATGCGCAACGGCTACGTAATGGCGGTTGCCCCGAATAGTTCAACATCGGTCATTGCTGGCTCGACTGCTTCGATCGATCCGATTTTCAAGCCGTTCTATCATGAAGAAAAGAAAGATTATAGACTTCCTGTCATTGCCCCGGATTTAGATCATAATACGTACGATGTCTATCGTAGATCCGCGTATGTAGTCGATCAACGCTGGTCCATCAAGCAAAATGCAGCAAGGCAGCGACATATTGATCAGTCGATTTCATTTAATATTTATGTTCCGAATAATATCCGGGCTTCTGTGTTGCTTGACCTCCATTTACAAGCATGGGAATCAAACATGAAAACTTCTTATTACATGCGGTCGACCGCTTCGGATATAGAGGAGTGTGAATGGTGCCATTCTTAATCGCTTATGCATCTTGGAGCGGCAATACAGAGGAAGTGGCGGAAATCATCGAGGAGACGCTGTTACAAGGGGGAATAGATGTAGTAGTACATCGCATCGGTACGGTCCCTGTCCCGGATGTTCGGCAGTTTGATGCAATGATCATCGGCAGCTTTACTTGGGACCGGGGAGCGACGCCTGACGAAGTGAAAGATTTCGTCGCAGACGTTGGCTACAAACCGGAGCATGTATATGTCTTCGGAACTGGCGATACACAATTTGGCGGAGATGATCTCTTTTGTAATGCGGCAGTCAAATTGGCGTGGTTTTATCATTCTGCCATTGCACCGCTCAAAATCGAGCAAAGTCCGCGCGGTTCACAGGAGCAAACAGTCATTGAATGGTCGAAAGGAGTAGTGCAACATTGGAAACACTTACACGCGTTAAAGTGCTGAATCCAGCACATCCAAACAAATCAACGGCAATTTTCGGAGGAAAGGCAAGCGGCATTTTAAACTGGAATGACTTGGCGCATCCGCATTTCTATACACTGCGCCAGCGCATCCGTGCACTTTTCTGGACGGCAAATGAAGTGGATATGACACAAGATGTTAAGCAATTCCCGAATTTATCGAAAGGTGAACAAGAAGCGTTTCTGAAAATCATTGGTTTGCTTGCAACGTTGGACGGTCCGCAAACCGTTATTGCGATGAAAATTGCAGACTTTGCAACGGATCCATCCGTCAAATCGATTATGGCGACAATCGCCGACCAGGAGAGCGAGCATAACCATAGTTATGCATACGTCTTATCGTCGGTCACGACGTTGGACAAGCAGACAGCTTCTTTTGAAATGGGACGTACCGATGAAGTGCTTATGAAACGGAATGAGCGGATTGTGGATATTTACAACGAATTTGCAGAAAATCCAACGATTGAAACAGTGCTGAAGGCAATGATCTACACAACATTGTTGGAAGGACTCTTTTTCTACAGCGGATTCGCTTTCTTTTATAATTTGGCACGCCATCAGAAAATGGTTGGAACGTCTACGATGATTTCTTATATTAACCGTGACGAGCTCCAGCATGGCAAGGCAATTAGTGACATTTTCCGTGCCGCACTATCTGAAAATCCGGAGTACAACACCGAACAGTTCACAGAGTGGATTTACGATCAATTCCGTCATTCTGTCGATCAGGAGATCATCTGGAGCCGCTATGTATTGAAAGACATCGAAGGCATCGATCTCGATGAAATGGCGGGTTACGTGAAATACCGCGCCAACAAAATGCTTCGCATGTTGGGATTAAGCGAAATCTACCCGGAATTCACGGACAATCCGATGAAATGGATCCGCGCCTACGTCGATAATTTTGATGACACGAAAACGGATTTCTTTGAACAGACGTCAAGACAATACGTGAAGACGAGCGATTTGAATGGGTTTGATGATTTGTAAGGCGTTCCGTTTTCAGTGCGATAAAAGTAAGAACTCATAAAATAAATAGCATTGGGATACAATTCGGAATGAATTTGTATCCTTTTTGCGTTGCCATTCATTCAATTGACATAGAACTCTATTGTCACAATACTTTATAGACAGTTAAGTAAAATTGAACAATTCAGTGTATAATTATTTTAGTGTCTCATATATAGTTATACGAGCTACAGGGTTGGTAGAAATAGCATTGGCAAATAAGAAATAAAAGAGGAGGGAGACGTACTATGATCATAGAATTGGATAAAGCCGAATATCGCAAATGCAGAAAAATATTACACGAACAAGGGCAATTAGAAGCGTTAGCAGTTGTTGAAAATATAAATCCGGGCCGTATTTTTGTGGATGATGGCAACAATCCTGCATCAGGACTGATATGGTTAGGGAATAATGATGGATTCATATTTTTTGGAAGTGAACAAAACGAGAGTTTCACTAGCGAAATAAATGGATTTATTGACAATACAATTAGACCGGAAGCTAAAAAAGTCCAATTGAAATGGTTTGAAGCAATGGGTAATCATGAAAAATGGGGTCCTGTCATAGAGGCAATATTTGAGCATCGTAAGTTGGGAAGTTGGAATCAAAAGGTTTATACACTACACCTGGAAGATTATCGAGAACAATCCGTACCCATTACAGAGTTCGGATATGAAGTGTTGCAGATCGAGGAAGAGCTTTTTACTGATGAATCCATAAAAAATATTGACTTTTTGCAATCAAAAATAGTAGAGTTTTGGCCCTCAGTTGAAGCTTTCTTTAGAAGTGGAAAAGGGTACTGTATCATTCATCAAAATGAAGTCGTAAGTGTTTGTTTTTCAGGTTTTGTCGCTGACAATGTTCATGGCATTCATATTGAAACCGTAAAGGCTCATCAAAGGAAAAAACTAGCCCAAAGGATCGCCCATCGTTTCGTAAAAGATTGTCTGGAGAACAAGATCATTCCCTATTGGGATTGCATGGAAATGAACAAACCTTCTGTTGCTGTCGCAGAAAGCTTAGGGTTTAAAAATGTGTTTAACTATGTTGGATATGAGTTTCCATTGGAGTGATTGTTCATTTCCAGTTTTATTGTGCTATAAATAAAACTATGTATAAGGCTTTGATGGTGATAATGATTGAAAAAATTATCTATATTAATGTTATTTCTGTTACTGGTTAGTTGTTCCAATCAAAGTAATCATTTGAATGTGAAGGAATTGAAAGAGGATCTAAATTATCTGAATGAAAAACTTAATGAAATTCATCCGGATATAGAGAAAATTGAATATGTCTCAAAAAAAGTAGATGAATATAGAAGTTCACTAACAGAAGAAGTATCCGAAAATTATTTTAAGGTGAAGATAATGGAGATACTCGCAATACTTGAGGATTCCCATACAGGTGTGTTAATAGATGAGAAAACGACTAAATTACCGATTCAACTTTTGAATTTGGATTCGGAAATTATTATTATCAGTAGTAGCAGTCAAGTGGCAAAAAAAGGGGATAAGGTCCTTCAAATATCAGGGAAAAATATAAACGTAGTAATAAATGAGCTAAGAAAATATATATCTTATGATAATGAAGCTTGGTTTCAGCACCAGATTAATTTTCTGACCCTGGATTTTTTGCTGGAGTCGCTGGGCCTTTTGGAACAAAACAAAATCATTTTAACAGTAGAAAGAGATGGTGAAATAATAGAATATGAAATAGGCTTTGATAAAATTGAGAAAGACAAAGAGGGACCTCCCTATAACTGGGAAATAAAAATGCAAAACAGTATTAAAATAGGATATTTTAAACTAGTTGATTCAATATATAATCAACATTATGAATCGACAATTGATCAATTTTTTGACTCCGTGGATAAAAACAATATAGAAAGTATTTTAATTGATTTAAGGTTTAATAGCGGTGGGGATTCAAGAGTTATAAATTCTTTTTTGAAACACTTAAATGTTGATTCCTACAGACTTTACAACGATTCATCTGTAAGGCAACATAACGGTGATTATTCAAAAGATATTTATATTCTTACGGATTCGGGAACTTTTAGTTCTGGTGCAATGTTTGCAACTATTATGAAAGATAATGGTTTGGGTAAAATTATAGGGGGACCAGTGGGTCAAAACCCTACACATTTTGGCGATCCATTACTGATTGAATTGCCGAATTCAAATATAAAGATTGCAATCTCCCAAACAAAATTTATAAGACCAGCCACTAAGGATGAAAAGAATACTTTACTAATTGATATGCCTATATCGAAAACAGCAGAAGAGCTTTTAAATGAAGAGGATCGGCAATTGGAAAGGGCACTTGATTCAATTGTTAATCAGAACTAAATCACTTATGTTGAATCGAAATGTTTTTTATAGATACTGCTTCTATTTTGAACAGTAAAGGAAGGGCATCTTGGTTACGTTTGGAAATGGTGAAAATTAATGAATAGGAAGAAGAGGGAATGACCTATTTAATTATGAAAAGGGGGATTTAAAATGGATGTGCAATTTCCGATTGGGAAATTACAAGTTCCTGAAAAAGTAAATTTCGAAGATGTTCAAAAATGGTTAAAGGAAATCGAAACCTATACGGACCGATTGCGAGACACTGTTGACTCATTAAACGATGAGGAATTAAGCAAAACTTATCGTGATGGCAGCTGGACAGTTCGTCAACTTGTTCATCATATTGCGGATTCCCAGTTAAATATGTATCAACGTTTGAAGTTGGCTTTAACTGATGAAAATCCCGTAGTGCCCGCCTTTGATCAAGACAAATGGGCTGTCCAGCCGGATACCAACTTGCCTGTAGAAAGTTCGATTAAAATGTTGGAAGGAATCAACGAGCGCGTCGTATCTTTAGGTCATCACTTAACCGAGAATCAATTGGAGCGGATTTTCACTCATCAAGAAAACGGTGAAATCGCAGTTGCAACAAAAATTGCAAAGCTTTGTTGGCACGAAGAGCATCATTTGGCCCATATAAAAATCGCATTATCCAAATGACATCATATGTATCTAATAGGCAGCAAAACCGCTCGGAATAGGAGCGGTTTTGTTTGCGATTTTGCATACAATAATCGATTTTCGCTTAATCTACCATCCTCTTCCGATAAATAGCGATCGTCAAAACTGCAAATACAACAACCCAGGCAAGAATAACAACCAGATTCGATAAGACATCACCGAATCCTGCACCTGTTTCCACAGCGGTGGCAATTTCGATTAGCTGGGCGTTCGGCATATAGTTAGCCGCCTTTAATACAGGATATTTGTCGGCAAATACAGCGATGAATGAACCGAATGTGAATATGCCGATGACGGGCAATACATAGACGGATGCTTCCATTACTGATTTTGCGAAAAGGCCAACTAATGTGCCTAAAGCAATGTAGAAAAGAGCGGAAATGATGAACGATAGAGTAATAACAAAAATGTTTTGCGGATAGTAATCGCTAAGGAATGCGCTGACTACGATAACGACCATCGTTAGAATGAATGATAGCAAACTTTTGCCGCTCAATATTTCAGCAGTGTTGGCAGGTGATAGCATAAGGCCACGCAACGTATTCTTTTCCTTTTCTTCAGCAATTAAGCAGCTTTGCACAAATGCGCCGACCATTGCAAACGTCATATTGAAAATCATATAGTACGCGTCAAGCGATTCGACACCTATCCTGCCGTAAAAGGCAGCTAATAAAGGCGGCATGAAAATGACGACTGATACAGCCATATTCCGTGAAAAGTCCTTATAATCCTTAATTAAAATTGCGCTCATCCGCTTCCATGAAAATGTCATATTAGTTCCCTCCCAGTCACTTTTACAAAAATATCCCCTAAAGTCGGCTCATTCGAATGAATCGTTGCTACTTCATTTCGTTTCATATGCTCAAACAAAACTTGGGCTCCCTCAACACCTGTCGGAATAACAAGCTTTTCATCATTTTTCAGTTCAACTGTAATCGTTGAATCAGAATGTTGCTTTCTAAGATTATTTGGTGTATCCAATAACTGGATTTTCCCTTTATTTAGGAATGCAATTCGATTACATAGCGTTTCTGCCTCGTGCATATCATGCGTCGTCAGAAAAATGGTCGTTCCTTTTTCATTAAGAGCACGCAGCCCTTTGTAAATATGCACCGTATTCGCAGGATCTAATGCCGATGTTGGTTCATCCAAAAATAGGAGTTCAGGCTCATGTAGCAAAGCACGAGCAAGCGTCACTCTTTGTTTCATTCCTTTTGATAATGCAGCAACCCGTTTTGATTTCTCATCTACTAAATTGACAGATTCCAACACTTCTTCGATTTTCTTATGAGGCACATCATATAAATCGCAATAGAGCTTCAAATTATCGTAAATTGATAATCGTACATATAGGCCACTATTGTCAGTCAACACGCCAAATCGCTTTCGAAAAGCAGGCTTCTTTAACATTGAGACTGGTTCTCCGAACACCTTCGCAACGCCGCTCGTCGGGTTTAACTGTCCTGTCAATATTTTAATAGTAGTTGTTTTTCCTGAACCACTCGGCCCTAAGAAACCAAAAATTTCGCCTTTTTTAACTTGGAAACTGACACTTTCTATTGCAGTTTGATTGGCGAAAATCTTTTCCAGTCGTTCAACTTCTATAATGTTTTCCATCTCGCTTCCCCCTATGTCGTTTTGAGGTCGATTTGCTAACCTGATTCAAGCTTATAGGAGTGCGGGAGAAGGGGCATTATATTCTCCGTGAAAAGAGCGAATTGGCATCTAATAAGAGCAATTTTCCGGTTGAATGAAATTGTTTTTTTTATGAACGGAGTCTATTTTGACTTGAAATTTCCATGGATAAGTCACATTTCGTCGAATTATTTCCGGGGAAATAAAACATGATTCTACAAATTAGAGCCCTAACCTATCTCTTAACGTAGCCATTTTTGTTTTTGACAATGGCACATTTGATTTTGGGGCATCATCTAATATGAGACTGTAGCTGTTTCTTGTCCACGTAATAATTTCCCGAACCTTTTGCAAATTGACGATATATGACCGATGGCAACGGAAAAAGCCGAACGGCGACAGTCGCTCTTCTAAATCATTTAATGTGAAAACGCTTGGAAAGGATTCTCCTTTTATATGTAAAAAAGATTGCCCATCACTGCTTTCTATGTAGTCAATCTCCAACGGATCAAATAACACGATTTTATCGTTTACTTTCGTCGGTATTTTTTCTAAACGGACAGGCTGAATAAGTATCGGCTCTGCTATAGTTTCCTCTATATCTTCTTTTGGGTTTTCGATCGAAACATTGTGTAAACCGTTTTCATCTAAACGGTACACTTCATCTGCGCTCGTAATTGCGCTTTCGAGGTTCATTGTCAAAATGAATATCGTTTTTCCACGTTTTTTAAGCGACTGGAGGATCGATAGAAAAATACGTTTTGATTCAAGATCAATGTTTTGGTCAGGTTCCTCTAATAGAAAGATATCTGGATCCTGTAAAAGTACACAGCCAAATTGAACCCGTTTTCTTTCTGAAAAGGATAATTGTTTAATTTTCACTTTACGCTTCGCTTCCAATTGAATCGTACGGATTGTCCCATCTACAGATGTATCTGAATGATATAGCCTCTGTGTGAACCGCAACATTTCTTCAACAGTTAACCTTTCATATAATCCACTCTGCAAAAAAAGAAAACCAATTGTTAATTTCTTTTCCGAAAAGCTACTCCCACCAATTAAAATTTCTCCATTTGATAACACCGTTCTTCCAAGCAACAGTTCGATCAACTGTTCACGGATATTGACGCTTGAATGCACAGCCGCAATTTTTCCTGGATTGACCAATAAATCAAAAGCAGGGAAGATGACCGAATCAAGAACCCGCTTTTCTGCTTTGATAAAGTGAAGTGACACATCATAGCCCCCGTTTTTTGAACTCTTTTTTCTAAAAATAGTATACCAGTATTTGAGTGCTTTCAAAACGCGCTGATGAAAAGAAGGACCGTAATGAACAGATAGATCAAAAGGATCCCATTCGTACTTTTGAACAAAAAGTGTCAGCTTGGAAGCGGCAACATACCAGACTTCGTACTTCCGAACTTTCATCTTTTAACAGATTGCTGCCGAAATAGGCATTTCCCTAATATCGGAAGCATGCAGGCTTCGTTATGATGGGAAGCAAGAAGAGTTGAAAATTTGAAGGAGGAGTTATCGATGAGCCAACTTACAATTGAAACAAATGTCTCTGAAATCGTTACTGTTCTGCCTCAAAGCGCTGATTTGTTCCGTAAGCTGCGGATTGACTACTGCTGTGGGGGCAAAATTTCACTTCGGGAAGCCGCGGAACAAAGGGAGCTTGACCCGATCGATGTGCTGGCGAAGGTACAAAAAATGGAGGAGAAATGGGTAAGTCGCCAAAGTATGCATCCTTCTTCATTCGGAGAAAAGACTTTGGTTGCTTACATACAAGAAAAATATCATGAAAGCTTGCGTGAAGAGCTTCCGTTATTGTCTCCTTATGTTACAAAGGTGGCCCGTGTGCATGGAGAACGTGATCCACATTTATTGAAGGTGCTGGAGATTTTTAATACATTGCGCAAAGAATTGATCGATCATACCGATGATGAGGATTTAAATGTGTTTCCGATGATACTAAAATTCTTCGAGAATCCGTCAGAAGAATTAAAGTATAAACTTAGACCACATGTAGCGGAGTTAGAAGAGGAGCATGACAATACAGGTGCACTTTTCCATGAGTTAAGGGAAATTACTAATCATTTCACTCCGCCTAAGGACGCCTGCGGAACGTATCGCCTCGTTTATGCGCGTCTCGAACAATTGGAGAAGGATACATTTGAACATGTCCATTTGGAAAACAATATTCTATTTGAACGAGTGAAAACTCATTTAAATTAATGAGTAATTTAAAATAATTGATTTTTTTGCATCGATTAACGAAGCTTTGTTGATGGGAGTGGAAGTTGGGCTAGAGCAGATCGTTGAGAACACGGTAACGAAGATCGGGTTCTACGAACAAAAGAGAAGTACTAAAAGGGAGGGCGCAGTTTAATTGCTGAGAAAATAGTAGGAACTCATATCCCTTTTTGATCACTTTGTTGGTGGAAAGCAACCATCATAAATGGAAATTAACAATCTCTACGTCTTGTTGTTAACAATAATTGTTAAAGCTAACTTGAATCTTTATGACAAAAAGTTGCCGAAATGGTGACTTTTTTGTTTGAATCATGTGAACAAAACCAGAAATAGGGAAAACCCTAATGGTTCTATTTTGATTAATCTTTAACATGTAACGTATAAGGCGATGATACAGCTTGTTGACAAACGCTCGCATACTGCGAATCGAACAGCGAAGGGTTCGATTTGCCTCCTACGCGCCCTTTGTGGAAAGATGTCGCGCATCTATACTGCCTTCCTTGACAAGCGTTTTCAAGCCAAGCTGGGCAAACACCTATCTCATAACTGAAATCCTTAAAAAGACTGTAGACAAAGTAAAAAGATACTTTGACTACAGTCTGGATAGTACGTCTCTTTCTCATGATTACTGCCATTCTGATAGAGGGAGTGAAATGGTTCTATGTCTAAGAACAAGTTTAGTATGAAGTATTTTAAGCCGGTGGAACGCTATTCAGGCAATTGGTCAGTGCTTGAAGAAAAAAGTCGTGATTGGGAAAACATGTACCGTCAACGTTGGTCGCATGACAAAGTTGTTCGTACGACGCATGGAGTTAACTGTACGGGATCTTGTAGCTGGAAGGTTTTCATAAAGAACGGCATTATCACTTGGGAAAATCAGCAAATTGATTATCCATCATGTGGCCCTGATATGCCGGAATTCGAGCCGAGGGGTTGTCCGCGTGGTGCCTCTTTTTCGTGGTATGAGTACAGCCCTTTGCGAGTGAAATATCCATACATACGAGGAAAATTATGGCGTATGTGGAGTGAGGCACTTTCTGAACATAAGCACCCAATTAAAGCTTGGGCGAGTATCGTTGAAGATCCCGTCAAATCGACAGAATACAAAAAAGCGAGAGGAAAAGGCGGGCATGTCCGGATTCATTGGAATGACGCCAAGATTTTAATCGCCGCGCAATTGATTTACACAATCCAAAAATATGGACCTGATCGGATTGCCGGGTTTACGCCGATCCCTGCAATGTCGATGATCAGCTACGCTTCGGGGGCACGCTTCATTTCATTATTAGGCGGTGAGATGCTTAGCTTTTACGACTGGTATGCAGACCTACCGCCATCTTCACCGCAAATTTGGGGAGAACAGACAGACGTGCCTGAATCGAGCGACTGGTTTAACGCAGGTTACATCATTATGTGGGGCTCGAACGTACCGCTCACTCGTACCCCTGATGCGCATTTCATGACGGAAGTACGGTATAAAGGAACGAAAACAGTCTCGGTCGCTCCGGATTATGCGGAAAGCGTTGTCCATGCTGACGATTGGATTTCTCCACACCCGGGTACAGACGCAGCTGTTGCACAAGCGATGACTCATGTCATCTTGGATGAATTCTATGAAAAGCGGAAAGAGCCAATGTTTATCGATTACGCAAAACAGTATACGGATATGCCGTTTTTAATCACTTTCGAAGAGCATGAAGGGGGCTATAAAGCGGGTCGGTTTTTGCGAGCGAGCGACATAGGTCAAGAATCTGAGCATGCGGAATGGAAGCCACTCATATTCGATGAAGTGAAAAATGAAGTAATTGTGCCGAACGGAACGATGGGGCAACGTTGGGAAAAAGATACCGATTGGAATTTGATCCTTGAAAATGAAGATGGCACAAAAATTGAACCGGCGATGTCCGTTGTTGACCACGGCGCCGAATGGAAAGAAATCCAGTTCCCTTACTTTGACAATGGCGGCAATGGCGTTTTCACTCGCGCTATTCCAGCGAAGAAAGTGAAGTGTGCTGACGGAACTGAGCGTTACGTTGCAACTGTGTACGACGTCATGATGAGTCAATACGGCATCCAGCGTTCAGGCAGCAAATGGGATGCGAAAGGCTACGATGATGCCGAATCATTTTACACACCTGCATGGCAGGCGAAGGTAACGGGCGTCAAGCCTGAATTGGTCGTCCAAATTGCTCGTGAGTTTGCTCAAAACGCGATCGATACGAACGGAAGATCAATGATTATTATGGGAGCGGGGATCAATCATTGGTTTAATAGCGATACTATCTATCGTTCAATTTTAAACTTAGTGACGCTGACGGCATCCCAAGGAAAAAACGGCGGGGGCTGGGCGCACTACGTTGGTCAGGAGAAATGCCGTCCGATCGAAGGCTGGAGCACAATTGCATTTGCTCGTGATTGGCAAGCCCCGCCAAGATTGCAAAATGGAACGTCTTTTTTCTACTTCGCGACTGATCAGTGGAAGTATGAAGAAGGAGGAACGAGTTCGTTATCTTCACCGTTAGGCAAGAAATCCCGTTACGAGCATCCGGCGGATTATAACGTATTGGCTGCAAGATTAGGATGGCTGCCTTCTTATCCGCAATTCAACCGGAACAGCCTTATGCTGACAGAAGAAGCAGCAAAAGCGGGCAAAAAGACAACGAAAGAGATTGTCGATTACACAGTTGAACAATTAACATCAGGCAAGTTGAATTTTGCAATTGAAGACCCGGATGCACCTGAAAACTTCCCAAGATCATTGTTCGTCTGGCGTTCAAACTTAGTGTCCAGTTCGGCAAAAGGGCAAGAGTATTTCATGAAGCATTTATTTGGGGCATCATCTGGATTGTTGGCAAAGCCAAATGAGGATATGAAGCCGGAAGAAATCGTCTGGCGGGATGAAGTGGAAGGAAAGTTGGATCTGCTTGTAGCACTGGATTTCCGGATGACGACAACACCGTTATATGCAGATCTCGTCCTTCCTGCGGCAACTTGGTATGAAAAAGTCGATTTGTCATCGACTGATATGCACCCATTTGTTCACCCGTTCAATCCGGCTGTCGATCCATTATGGGAATCGCGCTCGGATTGGGATATCTTCCGGTCATTGGCGGAAACGTTCTCACATATGGCGCAAACGTACTTGCCGGGTATTTACAAGGACTTGGTGACAACGCCATTGGGCCATGATTCCGTTCAAGAAATTGCACAACCATATGGAGAAGTGAAAGACTGGAAAAAAGGTGAGGTAGAAGCAATCCCCGGAAAAACAATGCCTAATATGACAATGGTCGAAAGGGATTTTACGAAAGTGTACGACAAATACATTACGTTAGGGCCCCTTTTATCGACTGGAAAAGTTGGTGCACATGGCGTCTCGTTCTCCGTAGCGGAAGAGTATGAAATGATGAAAGCGATCAATGGCATTTATGAAGATGAAACAATAAAGGATGGCTTGCCGAAGCTCTACACTGCGAAAAACGCCGCGGAAGCTATTCTTACACTATCATCCGCAACGAACGGCCGTGTATCGCAACGTGCTTTTGAAGCTGCGGAAAAAGATACGGGAGTAGAGCTGAAAGATATTTCGGCAGATCGTGCAGCGGAGCGTTTCACGTTTGCAAGCATTACCGCACAGCCGAGGGAAGTCATTCCAACACCTGTTTTCAGTGGCTCGAACAAGATGGGTAGACGTTACTCACCATTCACGACAAATATAGAGCGGCTCGTTCCATTCCGAACATTGACGGGAAGGCAGCACTTCTATATTGATCATGAACTGTTCCTTGATTTCGGAGAATCTTTGCCGGTTTATAAGCCGACTTTGCCGCCGATGGTGTTAGGACCAAAAGACAAGCAGATTGTCGGTGGCCAAGATTCACTCGTTTTACGATATTTGACGCCGCATGGTAAATGGAACATCCACTCGACGTATCAAGATAACCAACATATGTTGACGTTATTCCGAGGTGGTCCAACTGTTTGGATTTCAGATCTTGATGCAGCCGAACACGACATCGAAGACAATCAGTGGCTGGAAGTATACAACCGGAACGGCGTCGTGACGGCAAGGGCTGTTATCAGTCATAGAATGCCGAAAGGGACGATGTTCATGTACCACGCACAGGATAAGCATATTCAAGTGCCCGGATCGGAAATTTCGGCAGAGCGTGGAGGAAGCCATAACGCACCTACAAGAATTCATATGAAGCCGACGCAAATGGTAGGAGGATATGCACAGCTCAGTTACGGATTCAATTATTACGGGCCGATCGGTAATCAGCGTGATGAATACGTAGCGGTACGCAAGATGAAGGAGGTAAACTGGCTTGAAAATTAAAGCTCAAGTAGCAATGGTGATGAATTTGGACAAATGCATCGGTTGCCACACGTGTAGCGTTACATGCAAAACAACTTGGACAAATCGGGAAGGCGCGGAATACATGTGGTTCAACAATGTTGAAACGAAGCCTGGAATCGGATATCCAAAAAATTGGGAAGATCAGGAAGTCTATAAAGGTGGCTGGGAGCTTGTAAACGGCAAGCTTCAGCTGAAGTCCGGATCCAAAATGTCCAAAATTGCCTTAGGGAAGATTTTCTACAATCCAGATATGCCCGAAATTAAGGATTACTATGAACCTTGGACGTATGATTATGAAAAGCTGACAACCGCGCCGGAACAAGAGCATACACCTGTGGCAAGAGCGAAATCGGTCGTTTCAGGAGAATATATGGACCTCGAATGGGGGCCGAACTGGGAAGATCAATTGGCTGGCGGACATATTACAGGACCGGAAGACCCGAACATTAAAAAAATAGAAGATGACATTAAATTCAATTTTGAACAAGCATTCATGATGTATTTGCCAAGATTGTGCGAACATTGCTTAAATCCAAGTTGTGTCGCGTCCTGCCCTGCAGGGGCCATCTATAAACGCGAAGAGGACGGTATCGTCTTAGTCGATCAGGAGGCATGCCGCGGCTGGCGCTATTGCATGACGGGCTGTCCGTATAAAAAGGTATATTTCAACTGGAAGACGAATAAGGCGGAAAAATGCACATTTTGCTTCCCGAGAATAGAGTCCGGATTGCCGACTGTATGCTCAGAAACTTGCACAGGCAGAATTCGCTACTTAGGCGTTCTATTATATGATGCAGACCGCGTGTTAGAAGCAGCATCAACGCCAAATCCGCAAGACCTTTATAAAGCACAATGTGATTTGTTTTTAGATCCGAATGATCCAGAAGTGATTGAGCAGGCAAGAAAAGACGGCATCTCGGAGGATTGGATTGTAGCTGCACAAAATTCGCCTGTTTACAAGTTGGCGATTGAGTACAAATTAGCTTTTCCATTACATCCAGAATACCGGACATTGCCGATGGTTTGGTACGTGCCACCGCTTAGCCCGATTATGAACTATTTTGAAGGGAAAGATTCAATCAAAAATCCGGATATGATTTTCCCGGCAATCGAAGAAATGCGCATCCCGATCCAATACTTAGCAAATATGCTAACTGCGGGCGATACGGAAACTGTGAAGGAAGGATTGCAGCGTATGGCAATGATGCGTGCTTATATGCGTGCCGTATCGTCAGGAAAAGAGTTCGATGAATCAAAATTAGAGCGGGTCGGTTTGACTGCTCGCCAAACGAAGGCGATGTATCGGCTGCTTGCAATCGGTAAGTACGAAGATCGCTTTGTTATCCCGACTTCTCATAAAGAGGGGAGCATGAACGTATACCGTTCACAAGGTTCTACGGGTTATAACGAACAGATGGGTACACACGGTGAGAGCATCTCCAACTCACCAAGCCAATTTGGCTATTCGATGATGGGTGCTGATGGAAGCTGTGATGGCTGTGGACCGATTGCAAAGGGCAAAACAGGCAAGGAAATTTATGAAGAAAACTTCTACGGGGGGATTTGGCGTGATTGATTTAAACCGCCTTTACGATGAAAAAAGCGTCTTCGGCTTTTTCGCTCATCATTTGTCCTATCCCGAGAAACAAATTTTCTATCCTGCGGCATTGGAAGAGTCAATTGACTCTTCTGATCCCGCCTATCCGGACGTAAAAAAATATTGGGACGCAATGCATGAATTAAGTCTTGATGAAATTAGACAGTTGTATACAGAGACTTTTGATTTCGAGAAGCAGTGCACGCTGTTCATGACTTATGTGAAGTACGAAGATTCGAAAGAACGGGGGCAAATGCTTGCCCGATTGAAAGTTTTATATGAAATGTTCGGTTTGTTGATGCCGGACAATGAGTTATCCGATTTCCTCCCGCTCATGTGTGAGTTCATCTATGCTGCGGATTGGAAAGGAGATCCACGTGCCCAGCAGAGCTTTTCCATGCTGTTGGCTGTTATGGAGGATGGCTCCTATCATTTGATGAAAGCACTGGAGAAAATTGAGAGCCCTTATTTTTATCTTGTCAAAGGGATGAGGGAGGCATTTAAGGCTTGTATCCAACAGGAGGTTCTTGCCAATGACTAATCAATTTTTATGGGTGATTTTTCCTTACGTATGCATTGCTGTTTTTATTGTCGGACATATTTTTCGCTACCGTCACGATCAGTTTGGCTGGACGGCTAAGTCTAGTGAATTTATTGAGAAGAAACAACTAATGATCGGAAGCCTTCTTTTCCATGTAGGCATCATACCGGTTATTTTGGGGCATGTTGCAGGACTTGGTATTCCGAAAGAGTGGACACGTGCAATTGGCATTAGCGACCATATGTACCATATGGGTGCTGTTTGGGGAGGCGGCTTTTTTGGAGTTGTCACACTTGCGGGGATGTTCATTTTAACTGCAAGGAGATTTTCGAACAAAAATGTCCGGAAATTGTCTTCGACATCGGATTTAATTGTCAACTCATTGCTTCTCTTTATCGTTTTTATCGGTGTTTACAGTTCTCTCGTGACGAATAATGTAAATCCGGGATTCGATTATCGCGATTCGATTTCCGTCTGGTTCCGTTCTTTGCTCATTTTCCGACCGGATGCAGGATATATGGCGTCCGTTCCACTACCATTTAAAATGCATATTTTAAGCGGTTTCCTTATTTTTGCTATGTGGCCGTTCACAAGACTTGTCCACGTATGGAGCGTACCATTGAATTATGCGGGAAGGAGCTATATTCTTTATAGAAGGTCGCCCGCTAAAGCGACTAGAAGATAAGGTATTTTCAATGAGGAGAAATGGCTTATGAACGAGTGGGCAAATGTTAATTTTCAAGGGGAATTGGAGCGGATCCAGCAATCCTTTAGCTTTGATTTTGTTGGAATCGCGCTAATACAGTCGCCGGATCGGAATTTTGAATTGAGATGGACGAATGTAGTGGGCAATCGGAGTGAGCGTTATCGGCGAATTGTTTTACAATCGGGAAAAGGAGTCGCCGGTTTGGTGTTCAAAACAGGAAAACCAATCTATGTTGGAGATGCTGAGACGGATTTGAGTCCGGACGATCTGTTCAATTATCCAATCATCATGACGGAAAAATTGAAAAGCTTTGGTGCAGTACCGCTTTATAAGTACAATCAAGTGAAAGGTGTATTGCTCGTTGGATTCCGGGCGAAACGAAAACTGACAGAAACGATTTTCGAGCAATTCAAGGAGACAATCAAAGACGGCTTTGGCCCATTTTATGACAAGGAGATGGTGAAAGAATGAAGCGGAACGGTGAAAGCAGCGTCATGAATTTATTGACAAAGCTATACGCTAATTCAGACGAAATCATCTTTTTTTTTGATCGCGATGGCAAGGTTTTATCAATGAATCGGGCAGCTGAGGAAATTTTGGCGGATGATGTTTATGAGCAGATGATGGCGGGAAGCACGAAAGCGATTTGCCGTACATGCAAAGGGTATACGAGTACAGATGAATTGCAGACGTGCCTATCCTGTTATATGTCGAATCCGGAAGAAGATATTAGCTCTTTCCAAGTATATTTCGATACGAAAGGGAAAGGGGTCATCCCTTATTCGGCAAGCATCCAGACGATAGATCCTGAAACAGGCATCCGTGTGTTCATGTTAAGGGACTTGACGCGCCAATATAAGACGCAAGAAGAGCTAAATCAGAAGTTGATGATGAAGCAGATCATTAAGGCGCAGGAAAATGAGCGAAAGCGTATTTCCCGAGAGCTCCATGATAGTGTAGCGCAAGAAATGCTTAGCTCACTCGTTGATTTGCGAGTTTTGAAATATATGAATGTAGAAGCAGACGTACTGAAAAAACTTCAACAAGCAGAAGGCTCTCTTATGCGATTGTTGGACGACATTCGCCATATGTCCGTGGAACTGAGGCCGGCAACGCTTGATGATCTTGGATTGATGGCCGCATTTCGGACCCATTTTAAGTGGATAGAGAAAAACTATGGCGTTGTCGTTCATTTCAATCCGGAGCTTGAAGCGAAACGTTATAACGGAGAAGTTGAAACGGTTGTCTATCGAGTTTGCCAGGAGGCAGTTTTGAATGCGCTGAAATATGCCGGAGTAGATGAAATTGTCGTTAGGTTGTACGAGGCGGATCATATGCTCCATTTACTTGTCATAGATGAGGGAGTAGGATTCGAGATTGACAATAATGCCCCTAAAGGGACAGGTTTGGGACTTTATGGCATGAAGGAACGAGCTGATTTAGTGGAGGCAAATTTGCAAATCCGTTCGGAAATTGGTAAAGGAACGATAGTGCAGTTGGATGTTCCTTTGCGAGAGCAAATGCCGATCGATAGTTAAATAGGTTCTTAATAAATGCTGGGCTGACTAAATGAATTTGAAGGAGAATAAAAGAGTGAAGATCATTATCGCTGACGATCATGCAGTCGTTCGCAGTGGTTTCATGCATATTTTGAACTTTCAAAGTGACATGGATGTAGTGGCGACCGCGGCGGATGGACTAGAGGCATATGACCAAGTTGCCAAGCACCGGCCGGACATACTGCTAATGGATTTAAGCATGCCACCCGGCGAAAGCGGTCTCATTGCGACAGGGAAAATTAGAGAGGATTTTCCTGAAACAAAAATTGTTATTTTAACGATGTATGATGACGAAGAATATTTATTCCATGTCCTAAAAAACGGGGCTTCGGGCTATGTCCTAAAAAACTCCCCCGACGAAGAGCTGCTAAAGGCAATCAGGACTGTTTACGACGGAGGCACTTACATCCATCCATCGATGGCCACCTCCCTCGTACGGCAATTCGTAACGAAGGATGATAAGGAAATCGAGACGGACCCTTATAAAATCCTCTCCCGACGCGAAATTGAAATTTTGCCTTTAGTTGCGAAGGGCTATGGCAATAAAGAGATAGCCGAAATGCTATACATTTCTGTGAAAACTGTAGAGGCTCATAAGTCGAAAATTATGGAAAAACTCAATTTGAAAAGCAGGCCGGAACTTGTGGAATATGCGTTGAGAAAGAAGTTCCTGAACTTCTGAAAGAGGTGTTTCAGTTTGACGACGGAAAATACATTTCAATTTGATTTGCCCGCATTGCGGGTATTAGAGAATGAACACCAATACTTGTCCTATTTAATGGATCAATGGCATCCGATCGTCTTAGGATTTGAAAGGGATATTTATACAGAAGAGGAGGCCCGCGAAGCATTATCAACATTGCGGCGGCTCATCGTCGACTTCATTGAGCCTTTCAAAAACCATACAGACAAAGAGGAAGAGTTCTTATTTCCAATGCTATCCAAATACATCGGAGACGAGCAAGGCCCAGTTCTTGCGGTCGAGGAAGAACATGAAGAAATCGATGCCTACATCGGACATTTCCTCCACCACACAATGGGCGACTTACAGGAACTCACGTTGCAAGACATGAAAGACGTCGTAAAGGACGCAGGCGAAGCATTCGAAGTCATTACCGTACACTTCGTCAAAGAGCAATCGATCATTTTTCCGATGGTCATAAACATTTTACGAATCCAAGAACAAGACCAGTTATTTGAAGAATTGTATACACCGATTGTTGAGATAGGTAAGTAAAATGCTATGATTCATTCATTTGAGCATTATCGGGAAAAGAATTTCTTAGTCAAGATGATCTATTAATGAGTGGATTGAAGTGGAAGGCGGCGAAAGTCCAAGCTCTGCCACAAGCTTCGCATTTGTTTGCAACAGTCGTTCTTCTTTACGTCTTTTCCAGCTGTACCTTGAAAGGGGCGAAGCGGCTCGGTGCTTGCACGCGGAAAACGTCCGCCGGGAACGGAAATTAATAGTATTCGATTTTGTTGTAAAAACAAGTGATTCATTATAATTACTCACTACTTTCAGAATGGACTGATCGACATGATAAAAAAAGCGCAGTTGCCATTACAGACAGCCAACTTAGTCATTGGCTTCATGGTATGGGTATTATTATCCTCCTTATTGCCTTTCATTACCGAAGACATATCCATACCGCCTGAAAGATTAGCGATAGTAACAGCTGTACCCGTAGTGTTAGGTTCTGTTTTGCGTATTCCGTTAGGCTATTATGCAAACATTTTCGGAGCAAGAATTATATTCATCATCAGCTTCATCTTGCTTCTCTTTCCAGTGTACTACATAAGTGAAACATCCTCATTCACCGGATTAATTATCGGTGGTACGTTCCTTGGAATCGGGGGAGCAATCTTCTCAGTAGGGGTAACGTCGCTGCCAAAATACTATCCAAAAGAGAAGCATGGTCTCGTAAACGGCATTTACGGGATGGGGAATATCGGAACCGCCGTATCGACATTTGCCGCTCCTGTAGTTGCAACGCAAATCGGCTGGTCGATGACTGTTAAGCTCTACCTCATCTTATTGCTAGTGTTTGCTGCTTTAAACTTCATTTTCGGAGATCGTCAAGAAGTAAAGGTGAAGACATCGATCGTTGAGCAAATTAAAGGTGTCTATAAAAATGAAAAGCTTTGGTTTTTCTCGTTGTTCTATTTCATCACATTCGGTTCGTTTGTCGCGTTTACAGTATTCCTTCCAAACTTCTTAGTTACGTATTTCGAACTGGAAAAAGTGGACGCTGGCATGCGGACAGCCGGTTTCATAGTCGTTGCGACATTATTGCGCCCGGTAGGCGGTTGGCTTGCTGATAAATTCCAACCATTGTTCCTTTTGATGGGCTGCTTTGCAGGCTTGACGATTGCTGCCATTTTATTAGCGTTTTCACCGGAGATCGGCCTATACACAATTGGCAGTATGCTTATCGCAACAACTGCTGGAATTGGAAATGGCGTCATATTCAAGTTAGTGCCCTTCTATTTTAATAAGCAAGCCGGAATCGTCAATGGGATTGTCTCAATGATGGGAGGGCTTGGCGGATTTTTTCCTCCGTTGCTTCTTTCGACAATCCACTCAATGACAGGTTCTTACTCTATCGGATTTATGGCATTTTCACAGGTGGCACTCGTCAGCCTCGTATTCGTTGTCTGGCTTTACTACATGGACCGTGTTGCATTAGCGAAAGATGTTTTCGACTCAACGGGCCAAGGAATTTTAGTAACAGATGATAAAGGAAAGATTTTATCGGTCAACCCTGCATTTACGCAATTGACAGGTTATACTGAAGAGGAAGTTATCGGCAGCAACCCGAACCTTCTAAGTTCGGGAAGGCAATCGAAGCAATTTTACACGACGATGTGGAGCATTATTGGAGAACAAGGTGCATGGCAAGGTGAAATATGGAATAAGAAGAAAAACGGCGAAGAGTATTTGGAATTGCTGACGATCAATGAAGTGCGAAACAGTTCCGGAGAAATCGAGCGTTATGTCGGAACTTTCAGCGATATTACACCTTCGCATGAAGAGGGCAGACGATCATAACGATCGGAAGCCCTCGCTTCATTTGAAAAATGAACGGATGTGTGCGAATTGGACAATAGATATTCACGGCAAACACTTTTCAAACCGATCGGGGAAAAAGGACAGAAAAAATTAGGAAAAGCGCATGTTGTCATAATCGGCTGTGGCGCTTTAGGATCGCCGATTGCAGAAACACTCGTAAGGGCTGGAGTTGGCAAGCTGACAATCGCGGATAGAGACTATGTCGAAGCTTCCAACTTGCAAAGGCAACAGTTATTCACGGAGCAGGACGCAATAGAACAAATACCGAAAGTCGTCGCTGCGGAGCGTAGACTAAAGGCGATTCGGCAAGATGTCCAGCTTCGTATGATACTTGATCATGTAGATGGACCGTTGCTTGAGTCGATTGTCGAGGACGCAGATTTGATAATGGATGCAACAGATAATTTTGAGACAAGGCTTTTAATGAATGACATGGCTTGGAAAAAAGGGATTCCATGGATTCACGGTGCATGTGTCGGAAGTTCGGGGACTGTCTTTTCTTTCATTCCCGGAAAAACCCCTTGTTTTCGATGTTTGTTGCCTTCACTTCCCTCTGTGAATGAAACGTGCGACACTGCAGGCATTATTGCGCCAGCAGTGCAAATTGTTGCTGCGAGGCAAACTGCAGAAGCGCTTAAATTTCTGACCTGTAATGAAGAGGCCATGATGACGAAGCTACTCCACTTCGATGTTTGGAATACTACGCAAGTAGAGGCAGGAATTTCGAGGCTTCAAAAAGAGAACTGCGCCACTTGCGGCGAAGCACCGACATATCCTGCGATCTATGAACCGGAGGAAACAGACTACGCTGTTCTTTGTGGTAGAAATGCAGTCCAAGTTGTGCCAGGTCGTGATAGAACATTAACGATTCAGGATGGAGTGCGAATTGCTGAACAATTAAATATGCCGTATAAAGAGACACCGTTTTTCGTAGAGTTCCAAGCAGAAGGCTACCGTTATGTTTTGTTCGGCAATGGCAGATTGCTTATACATGGATTGAAGGATAGGCAAGAGGGAAGGAAGCTTTACCATCAATATTTCGGTTAACTTTAGGCAACAACAATGAAAAAAGGAGGAGCATCATTGTCTCATTTAGAGAATACGGTGAAAAAGCCGGTTGCTATTTGTATCTTAACGGTAAGTGATACGCGCACGATGGAGAACGATAAAAGCGGCGCAACGATTAAGCGGATGGCTGAAGCAGAGGGGCATTCGATCGTAGACTATCGAATTTCCACAGATGATCCGTCACAAATTAGCAAACACCTACAAGAATGGCTGAAGCAGTCTACAGTAGAAGCAATCATTTTGACTGGCGGTACGGGCATTAGTCATCGGGATCAGACGATTGAAACGGTAACTCCGTATTTTACGAAGCCTTTGGATGGTTTTGGAGAGCTGTTCAGGTTTTTAAGCTATTCGGAGGATGTCGGATCGAAGGCGCTTTTGAGCCGGGCTGTTGCGGGTGCAATCCATGAGAAAGTTTTATTCGCATTGCCCGGCTCTTCGAAAGCGGTTGAATTAGGCATGAGGAAATTAATATTGCCTGAGCTGCACCATATTGTGCGTGAACTGACGAAGCATTTGGACTGATCGATTAAGTTGTCCGCTCAAAATCGCCATTTTTGCCTCCGGTTTTCTTTTGTAGCATCGTTTGGCCAATGACCATTTCTTTGCCGGCAGCTTTGCACATATCGTATATCGTAAGGGCGGCCGCAGAAGCAGCGGTTAGCGCTTCCATTTCGACACCGGTGACACCTTTCGTCTTCACTTCGGCTTGTATAAGCACTTCATAATGATTGGATGTTTCATCTATGTTCCACTCAAAATGGACATCTACGCCTGTAAGTGGGATCGGATGGCACATCGGAATGATAGAGGATGTATTTTTCGCTGCCATAATAGCAGCGACTTGCGCGACGGCAAAAACATCACCTTTTTTATTTGTCCCTTCGGTAATTTGCGAATGGATATCTTGATTGACGATAATGGAAGAAGTGGCGATCGCTGTTCTCGTCGTTACCGCTTTATCGGAAACGTCGACCATTTTAGCCCTTCCTTGTTCATTGAAATGCGTTAGTTCAGACACTAGATTCATCCCCTTTATGTATTTGGTTCAAGAAGCAGTTCGGAAATCAACATGCGCTTATTGGAGCTGGTGCTCGGCACTTGTTCATTAAATTATATCAGAAGATGGGAGTCGATTCGCTTGGTGGAAATGAGAAAACCGATTCCGGTCGATGAGGCAGTTCGTGCAGTGATGGAACATGCTTCATCTACTGGAATAGAAACGGTTAAATTGGATGAAGCGTATGGAAGGGTGCTTGCAGAGCCGATCATAGCTAAACACGATGTACCGCCTTTTGATCGATCGCCGTATGATGGGTTTGCAATTCGGTCAGTAGATTCAGCCGGTGCATCCGGTAACAATCGGGTTCCTTTTTCAGTCATTGGAGAAATAGGAGCCGGCCAAGTTGCGCAAAAGCCGATCGGTGAAAAGGAAGCATATCGAATTATGACGGGGGCACAATTGCCTGAAGATGCAGATACAGTCGTCATGTTTGAACAAACGACCGAGCTGGATGGCGGTTTTACAATAAGAAAGCCGTTTGAAGCAGGGGAGAATGTTTCGTTCAAGGGAGAGGACGCAAAAGAAGGCGAGTTGCTTATTGAAGCTGGCTCATTGATCCATCCAGGGACGGTCGCGTTGTTGGCTACGTTTGGCTATGCACAACTTACAGTCGGGAAGAGGCCGGTCGCTGGCATACTCTCAACAGGAACGGAATTGTTGGATGTGGCAGATGAATTAGTTCCTGGGAAAATTCGCAACTCGAACGGCCCGATGATTGAAGCGCAGTTAAAAAGGATGGGGATTGAATGCCGTTCCTACGGGATGGCAGCGGATGAGTTGGATACATGTACGGAAATTGTCGAGCAGGCGTTAAGCGAAGTGGATTTCATTATTACAACAGGTGGCGTATCTGTCGGAGATTACGACTATTTACCTGCGATTTATGAGCGGCTTGGTGCAACCGTGCTGTTCAATAAAGTAGCGATGCGTCCTGGTAGCGTGACGACTGTGGCTGTTTTGAATGGCAAGTTGCTGTTCGGTTTATCCGGCAATCCATCTGCTTGCTTCACTGGGTTTGAATTGTTTGTAAGGCCTGCAATTCTAAAGATGATGGGCTGCAATGCGCCTTACATGCCTAAGATGTCAGCGGTTCTATGGGAGGACTTTACGAAACCGAATCCGTTCATGCGTTTTATCCGTGCAACGTGGGAATTTAGAGATGGGAAGGTAATCGCATTGCCCGCGGGATTCAATAAGTCGAATGCCGTCTCCTCAATTGCGAGAGGGAATTGCTTAATCGTTTTGCCAAGTGGAACGAGAGGATATGAGAAAGGCGCTGTCGTTGATCTTTTGCTTATCGGAAGTGAGACTGGTGTTCAGGAGTGGACAGTATGAAGACCCTCCATATCGTCGGCTATAAAAATAGCGGAAAGACGACGTTAATTGCGCGGTGGGTCCGTTTATTGAAGGAAAGAGGTTTATCCGTCTCCGTTTTGAAACATCACGGCCACGGGGGAAAACCACAAATGCCTGATGGAAACACTGACACGATGCAATTTTTGTATGAAGGTGCCGATGCGGCAGCAGTAGCCGGCGGAGGGGCAGTGCAATTCATTTGGAATGAAGAGCCTAATTTCCATAAGCTGAAGGAAATCGCTTCGATCGGTAAACCAGATGTTTTATTAATTGAAGGATATAAACAGGAAAAAGGAGATAAAGTGCTGC
Organism: Sporosarcina sp. USHLN248; assembly: GCF_037144575.1. NCBI lineage: Bacteria > Bacillati > Bacillota > Bacilli > Caryophanales > Caryophanaceae > Sporosarcina > Sporosarcina sp. USHLN248. The sequence continues at coordinate 2,569 of NZ_JBBCZC010000015.1, read as the reverse complement.
TGCTGCGGGACAGATCAGATTGGGAGACGCTTTGTGATCTACAGGGGATTCGCTTGTTAGTCGGATGTCCCGAAATAGCAGGTGAAGTGAGCCATATTCGAAGCAGAGAAGAAATTGAGGCAATCGATTGTTGGTTTTTAGAGTGGATTGGAAAGGATGATGGCAATGAAACCGTTTGAAATAGTAGAAGAACCGATTGATATTCAAAAATATGCGGATTATGTGTTGCATCCGTCTGCGGGAGCCGTCACGATTTTCACTGGCAATGTCCGTGAATGGACGCATGGTGTACGAACGCTCTACTTGTCGTATGAGGCATACGTTCCGATGGCTGAAAAGAAATTGGCGGAGATCGGCAAGGAAATGGAAGAGAAGTGGCCAGGTATCCGTGTGGCAATTGCCCACCGGATCGGGGAACTGCAAATTTCTGACATCGCTGTCGTCATAGCTGTTTCCTCTCCTCATAGGAAGTCCGCTTACGAGGCGAATGAGTATGCGATCGATCGAATAAAAGAAGTTGTGCCTATATGGAAGAAAGAAATTTGGGAAGACGGCGAAGAATGGATTGGTTCACAGAAAAAATATCCTGAAAGTGGGGTTACGCAACAATGATTAAGCTGCATTATTTTGCGCGGTTAAGGGAATTGACAGGAAAAAGCGAAGAAATGTTGGAACGGGATGAAATAACGGTTCGAGAATTGTTGGAATGGGCAGAAACGACATATCCCGGCTTTGGTGCTGATTATGTCCAAGTCGCTGTCAATGAAGAGTATACATTATTGGATGACATCATTCAGTCCGGTGATGTTTGTGCGTTCATTCCTCCAGTGAGTGGAGGCTAATGAAGACTGCCGGCATTCTTTTAGCAGGCGGTTTGTCAAGACGATTTGGTTCTCCAAAGGCTTTTGCATCGTGGCAAGGCCGTCAATTTTATGAACGTTCAATTGATGCGATTGGGCAGCTTTGCGAAGAACTTGTTATCGTTACGCGACAAGAATTGGTCGATCGATTTCCAAAAGAGCTCCACGTAGTGACGGATATTGAGCCATTCGTCGGAGATGGCCCACTAGCAGGGATATTATCCGGAATGGAAGCTATTGAAGCAGATCGTTACATCGTCTTGCCTTGCGACATGCCATTCACCACAGAAGAGGTCATGAGAGAATTAATAAGACGGCATCATGGTGGTGTAACTGCCGTCGAAGTAGATGGAAAACGCCACCCGCTCTGTTCGATTTGGGATGCTTCTGTTAAGAAAGGGCTTCGAAACGCACTTGAAAATGGCCAGCGAAGAGTAATGATTGTCCAAGAAAATCATGGCGTTCGATGGATAGATGGCCACGAATTGACGAAAAATGCTCGAATAGCATTTGAGAATGTAAATACACCGGATATCTTGGAGAGGAGCTGAGGAAAGATGAATCCGATTGTTGATAAATTAGGGCGCCCGATTAGAGATCTCAGAATCTCGGTGACGGACCGCTGTAATTTCCGTTGCACGTACTGTATGCCGAAGGAGATTTTCGGAGATGATTACGTGTTTTTGCCGAGGAGTGAGCTATTGTCATTCGAGGAGATTGAGCGCTTTGCACGGTTGTTTGCTTCTTTAGGCGTGAAGAAGCTTCGGGTAACCGGCGGAGAACCGCTCATGAGACGCAATATGCCGGAATTGATTGCGAAGTTGACGTCGGTCGACGGTATTGAGGATATCGGATTGACGACGAATGGCGTATTGTTGGGACAGTATGCGCAACCGTTGTATGATGCAGGTTTGCGCCGATTGAATATGAGCCTCGATGCATTGGATCCTCAAATTTTTGGCGAAATGAACGGCAGGGGCATTAAACCGGGTCTAATCCTCTCCAATATCGATCGGGCTAAAGAGATCGGCTTTACGATCAAAATTAATATGGTCGTGAAAAAGGGCGTAAATGAAAGTGAAATTTTACCAATGGCTTCCTACTTTAAAGAGCGGGGCATTAGTTTACGGTTTATCGAATTTATGGATGTCGGCAATGACAACGGGTGGAGCTTTGATAGCGTTGTGACGAAACAAGAAATCTATGGCATGCTGAAGGGTCAATACGAACTGGAGCCTACGGAAGAAGCATATTTCGGGGAAGTTGCCAAGCGTTATCGTTATGTGGATAATGGGGCAGAAGTAGGTTTCATTACATCGGTATCGGAATCATTTTGCTCATCATGCACGCGCGCAAGATTGTCTTCTGACGGAAAGCTTTACACTTGCTTGTTTGCTTCAGAAGGGTTTGATTTGCGAGAGCTGGTCCGCGGCGGTAAAACAGATGAGGAACTGCTGCAGGAAATTATCGCGGTATGGGAACGGAGAGGAGATCGTTATTCTGACGAACGGACAGAACAGACGGTGAAAAATAAAAAGAAAATTAATATGAGTTATATTGGCGGTTGAAGAAAGACGGTATTGAAATTAAAAAAACTGAGGGGCTGTCCAGAAAGTCAGTGAAAACTGATTTTCTGTGATAGTCCCTTTCTGGTTGGAGAATAAATGGGGAACCCCTGACAACCGTCGCTTTCCGTTCCAGGCGCACGC
>NZ_JBBCZC010000014.1:0-78513 GCF_037144575.1 Sporosarcina sp. USHLN248 | reverse complement strand
GTGCGCCTGGAACGGAAAGCGACGGTTGTCAGGGGTTCCCCATTTATTCTCCAACCAGAAAGGGACTATCACAGAAAATCAGTTTTCACTGACTTTCTGGACAGCCCCTTTCGTAAGGAAGCGATTAACGAGAGTAGAACTCAACGATAAGTGCTTCGTTAATTTCAGCTGCAAGTTCGCTGCGCTCTGGAAGGCGGATGAATTGACCAACTTTTGTGTCCGGATTGAATGAAATGTAATCTGGAACATAGCTGTTCACTTCAAGTGCTTCGTTTACAGCAGTCAGGTTTTGAGATTTTTCACGAAGTGAGATCTCTTGGCCTGGTTTTACGCTGTAAGATGGGATGTCAACGCGTTTGCCGTCTACCAAGATGTGTCCGTGGTTAACGAGTTGGCGTGCTGCACGACGAGTGCGAGCAAGACCCATGCGGTATACAAGGTTGTCAAGACGAGTTTCAAGAAGGATCATGAAGTTCTCACCGTGTTTACCTTGCATTTTGCCAGCTTTGTTGAAGATCGTTTTGAATTGGCGTTCGTTTACGCCGTACATGAAACGAAGTTTTTGTTTCTCTTGTAATTGCAATCCGTATTCGGAAAGTTTTTTACGTTGAGTAGGACCGTGTTGTCCTGGTGCGTAAGGGCGTTTTTCGATTTCTTTTCCAGTACCGCTTAGCGAAACGCCAAGACGACGGGAAAGTTTCCAAGATGGACCTGTATAACGAGCCATGAAAGACTCCTCCTCTGTTTTGGTTTTATTTTGTTGTAAAATAAGAACCAGATGTATTCAATCCGAACGCCATTCTATCATCTTGCACCTTCGCCTCAGCAGCCTTAAGGTTACGCGATGCACCTTGTAAAAGGAATAGACTGGACAGTTTGAATCATACAACTGCTGCAACTATTTTACACAAAAACCATCATACCAATTGTTGAAGACTGCGTCAAGCACTAATCTTGTTTGAATAAATAAGAGATAAAGTCCTATGTAAAACTCTGTTCTTTACACTGTACATACATTAGAATAGGCTTATAAGCATATAATGGGTTCAAGCGAGAATGAGGTGATTTGATGACAGACCATCAATTGACGATCAAAAATGTGAAATGTGAAATGATCGAGTTGTTTATAGGTAAAATGGATTACCATACATTGGATGAAATGCTCAACTCGTTTACTTTGCTGTTCATGCGTCAATTTGAGATTGAAAGAGCAACGTTTTTCCTTTATGAAAATAATCGGTTCGTTCCTTTAAATAAGGAAGAGTGTATTGTTCATTCTACCGACAATTATACGAAAGAGGAAAAATTCGGATTGGGAACATCGCTCATTTCACATTTAATTGGCCGCGGTTTCGGGTTTGCTGACGATTATCTTATTTTTAGAGGAAATGATCAAAGTCCATTAGGTGCTCTCATCTTCAAGTCAACAGAACAATGGCATGCTTTTGCAGCTACACCCTATCTTTCGGAATTGAAGATGATTTATGGGAAATTCATTGCGCAAATTGTCGATAAGGATCACCTAATGCAAAAAGAAAAGAACTATCGAAAATTATTTGAGATTACAGAACTTTTCAATTCGACGATGGACAGCAATGTCATTTTAGAAGGCATGATGAAAACAATCAACGAGCTATTTCCAATGTATGAATCCGAACTTTTACTATCACATGACCAAAATACAAATATGCAAACGTACCGCCTTTTTGATTATTTACATGAAAGAGGCTCAACTATTGATGCTTTTTTATCTGGCGAGTTGACAGTGGAGCATGCAAGTGATTTGCAATGCACGATACTGAATGCACCAATTCGAGGAAGACAAGGGATTTATGGATTGTTGCAAATGAATGCTCCGCTAACTACAGACTTTTCATATACACAAAAAAATCTTATCCGTATGATCGGGAACGCTGCGGGCAGCGCTTTGGAAAATGCCAGCTTATATGCGCAATCACATCGATTAGTAAATGATTTACAGCTCGTTAATGATGCTTCCAAAATATTGAACAGCAATTTGCCGCTAAATGAAATGCTCTCTTATTTAAAGGAACAACTTTTGAAAGCGTTTAAACCAAATGAAATCGCTTTTTTATTTGTAGATGGGGAAGAATATAAAATTAGTCCGGAAAGCACCGCCTTGTTTATAGGAAATCGTGCCAATGAATCCATTCAGCCAATTATAATAAGGCTTAAAGAGGAAGAGGAAGCGATTTTTGATCCAAACCGGACAGATGACAACGGACATCTTAAGGAATTCCGGTCCCTTGCAGCCCTACCGATCACTGATCAGAAGGTTGTGAAAGGGTGGGTCATTTTATTGCATAAAGAGGAATATTACTTCTCATTTGATAACTTCAAGTTAATGCGATCGCTTATTAGTCATTCATCGCTAGCCATATCTAATATTATTTTGCGAGATCAGTTGCAAGAGTTAGTCAATAAAGATACGTTAACTAAACTATTTACTCGGAGCTATTTGAATAAAGCGGTAGAGAAGTCGATGGAAAAAAATGAAGAAGCGGTATTTTTATTAGTGGACATCGATGATTTCAAGCATGTTAATGATACTTATGGGCATGCGACGGGGGATCTTGTTTTGCAGCAAATTTCCGAATTCCTATTAGAAGAGACGGAAGCAATCGGGATTGTGAGCAGATGGGGCGGAGAAGAAATCGCTCTTTTCTTACCATCCGTTCCGTTGGATGATTCCATCGCTTTTGCGAAAGCAATTATTGAACAAATCCCACAGGTAACTAATCCGGAAGTGACGATTTCAATCGGTCTTTCAAGTTGGGAGCCGCAAAAGGGAATAGCATTTAAAGAACTCTTTCAGCAGGCGGACAAGGCGTTGTACGAAGCCAAAAATAAAGGGAAAAATCAGCTTGTCATACATAGAGCAGCATCTACGGTTCATTGACGCAGAGGCTGCTTTTTTCATAGAATCGAAAGGGATTCGGTCAAGTTTCAGCCTTTCAGTTTTTGAGTATTTGGGGTAGTATAATAGAGAAGGGGATGTAAGCGATTTCACAACGATGAAAGGTGGTAGTATGATGAAACACGGACAGCTTCATAAAGATACGATTGTTATCCATGAAGGGTATGATGATACACAGCATCATGGCAGCTTGGCAGTGCCGCTTTATCAGACATCTACGTATTCATTTGATAATGCTGTGACGGGGGAAAAAAGATTTTCGGGAGAAGAAGCGGGCAATATTTACTCACGGCTTGGAAATCCGACTGTGCAAGTTTTAGAAGAACGGATGACAATGCTTGAAAAAGGGGAAGGCGCATTGGCATTTGGGTCGGGGATGGCTGCTGTCAGTTCGATACTCGTCCACTTAACGAAAGCTGGAGACCATATTCTTTGCTCGCGGGGAATATACGGCTGCACGTTCGGTTTATTGAATATTATGAAAGACAAATATGGCATAACGCATGATCTGATCAGGATGGATACAGAGGAAGAAATTGAAAGAGCGGTGAAACCTGAAACGGTATGCATTTACGTGGAAACGCCGATCAACCCGACAATGGAGCTTGTCGATTTGCATGCAGTCGTCAATGTAGCGAAACGCCATGGATTGCGCGTTGTAGTCGATAATACGTTTACATCGCCATATTTGCAAAACCCGCTCTCAATTGGAGCAGATTTTGTTCTCCATAGTGCGACGAAATATATTAACGGACATGGTGATGTCATTGCCGGCTTGCTCGTCGGTAATAACAAAGATGAAATAGAAAAAATAAGAATGACAGTGCAGAAGGATTATGGGGCGATTATGTCTCCTTTTGATGCATGGTTGCTAATCCGTGGCTTGAAAACATTGCCTGTCAGGATGGAGCGCCATACCGCAAACGCTGAACGACTCATCACGTATTTAAAAGACAAAGAAATTGTTGAAAATATTTACTATCCGTTCGACAAGGATAATCCACAGTTTAGCATAGCAGAACGACAAATGAGTGCAGGCGGCGGCCTGATTTCCTTTACTGTAAAAGGTGGCAAGGAGGGGGCACAGTTATTTATGGATAGCCTGTCGCTCATTAAAATCGCTGTCAGTTTAGGAGATGCAGAAACGCTCATTCAGCATCCGGCAACGATGACCCATTCAAGTGTGCCTGAAAATGACCGCTTGCATATGGGTATTACCGATTCACTTCTGCGGCTATCAGTAGGATTAGAGCACTCCGATGACTTGATCGCTGATTTAGAAGAAGCTTTTTCAGTGCTAGAGAAAAATTATGTAAAGACGTCTTAAAGAATAAAGAGCAGTTGAGAGGAAATATAGATTCCCAGACTGTAGACAATGTGTCTTTTCACTTTGTCTACAGTCTTTTTAAGGTTTGTAGTCATGTGATAAGTGTTTTCTTAGCTTGGCTTGAAAACGCTTGCAGACAAGCAACACAGTATGCGAGCGTTTGTCAACAAGCTGGATTCCTTCGACTGCTCTTTTCATATGCTTACAAATGTTGCATAAGAATTTCTACAAATGATTCTAACCCTTTGCGGTCGTCCTCAGAAAAACGATTCAACTCTGGGCTGTCGATATCGAGGACACCGATCACTTCTCCGTCATTCACAAGTGGTATGACAATCTCTGATTGAGAGGCTGCATCACAAGCAATATGGCCTGGGAATGCATTGACGTCTTCAACTACAAGCGTTTCTCGGCGCTTAGCAGAAGTTCCACAAACACCTTTGCCTAAAGGGATGCGGATGCATGCAGGAAGCCCTTGGAACGGCCCTAAGCATAATTCTCCATCTTCCATTAAGTAAAATCCTACCCAATTGATGCGATCCAAAAAATGATTGAGCAACGCAGAGGCATTGCTTAAATTGGCAATTCTATTTTTTTCGCCCGTAATTAATGCTTCAAGCTGCTTGTTTAACTGAGTATATCTTTCTTGCGGAATATCTGAATAATTGATCGTAGCAAACATAGACTGTCTCCCTTTCAAACTTATTTCCTCAAGTATACGGTTTAAAGGATGCTTCTACAAATTTCGAGCAGTTTTGATGGAAAAACCGCTTTTTCTTCAAAATCATTCATTTTACAGACGAAAAGACTTTAAACATGTTACTATATAGGATAATATAATATCAACTATCCTTACTCTCGGAGGAAAAGCTTCCGAGTTTGAAACTTGTATACAGCAATGACTTATTGTTAATTGGGCAGCAACTATGCCTTCATATCGTTCAAAAAAATGAGGGGATACAGCGTCTAACTATTGACGCGTCACTCTCTACACAGTTACGTTTGTTGATTCGAAACCCCGATGAACGTGATTATATATAGGTTAATGAAGACGTCCAAGTACAAGCCGTACGAGGATAGCTAAATTACTGTGAAGGCTGGCGATTAGTTCCAACCTTTCATAGGTCGGTTCTTCATTTGGAACTATTAAGCGATTCGCGGGGATATATTTGATAAACAGGGACTTCGGAATAGGGGGATCACAATGATGGAATACTTCATCATTCCAATAATTGTTCTCATTGTATTGATAACGATCGCCTTTTTGTTTAGGCGTAAACATATTCATGAAATTGGCCGGTTAGAAAATGAGAAAATGCAAATTCAAAACAAACCGATCTTTGAAGAAATGATGAAAGTGAAACAACTGAATATGACTGGTGAGACGGAAGAGAAATTTGAGCGCTGGCGAAATGAATGGACAGAAGTAGTCGACGTTTGTATGCCGGAAATTGACTCTCTTCTTTTTGATGCGGAAGATTTAATTGATCGCTTTCGTTTTAAAAAAGCTTCATTGACAGAAAAAGAAATACAAGAGAAAATTCGCCAATGTGAAAAAAGGAAAAATGATATTTTAGATGAATTGAATGAATTGATTGGCAGCGAAGAAAAGAACCGAATTGAAATGGAAAATTTGCGAGAGCAATATCGGTTAGCGAGAAAAACGATTTTAGCGCACCAACATTCATTCGGTATGACCGTTTCTCCGTTAGAGAAGGAATTGGAGTCATTCAACCCTAAATTTGATGAATACGATGAATTGACCGAAAATGGCAATTACTTATTAGCTCGTGAAATCGTCATCTCTCTATCTGCGAAGGGAGAACAACTATCAGGGCTAATTCAGGATATTCCGACATTGCTTACAGAACTTCAAAATAAGATTCCAGCTGCGATTCGAGAACTTCGAAATGGACTAAAAGAAATGGAAGAACAGTCTTATTATATTGCTCATCTTGACTTGCCAGCAAAATTGTCCAAAATGGAAAGCGATATTGAAGAGCAAAAGAAATGCATGGAAAAGCTCGATATTGACCCGGTTCGCATGCGTGTAGAAGAAATGAATGACCAAATTGACTCCTATTACGATGCATTGGAAAATGAAGTGACTGCAAAGCATTTCGTAGATACGCGAGTAGAAGAAGTTGCAGAGTCACTATCTACCATTACGAAGTTGACGAAGGAATTATTAGTTGAAGCAGAATATGTCCAGCAAAGCTATCGATTAGATGAAAAACAAGCAGCATTACCACAAGCCAATTTAAAGAAATTGGAAAAGCTTCATAATCGATTTGAAATGCTGCAACATCATATCGAACAGCAGGAATCCGCTTATACTTCTTTGCAAGATGAACTGAAATCCATCGTCGCGGAATTGGAACAGATTGAAGAGGAACAAGATATACTTGCGAATAAAATGAAAAACTTGCGGATCGATGAAAATAACGTCCGACATAAATTAGGAGAGCTCACTCGCGAACTGCAAAACGCAGACCGAAAACTCCATAGAGGAAATATACCTGGCATTCCAGATGAAATGGATGCACGTTTGGAAGAGGCGGAGGAGCAGCTCTATCTCGTTACACAAAGCTTGCAGGAAGTTCCTTTGAATATTACAATTGCTGAAAGTTACCTATTAAGTGCCGAAAGTGCAATCCAAGATGTTAACGAAAGAGTGGATGAGCTTTTGGAAAATGTACTGTTAATTGAACGCATTATTCAATATGGCAATCGCTTTAGGGCTTCGAATCCGGAAATGCATGCACGTCTATTGGACGCAGAAGAATCATTTAGGCAATTCCGTTATGCAAAAGCATTGGAAGAAGCTGCAACTGCAGTAGAAGAAGCCGATCCAGGTGCGATGAAACGAATTGAAGAAATGTTGAAAGAGCATGCGTAACCATTGAAAATAGCCACCGGCATATTATCTGCGGGTGGCTTTGTTACGTGTAAAAAGACAATCGGGCATATAAACTAAGGAGAAAGGGAAATGACGATGATTTATTTTGATAATAGCTCAACTACTTTGCCTGATGAAGAGGTTATGGCATCATTTGTAGAAGCGAATCGACGATTTTTTGCAAATCCTGCTTCTATTCATGGCTTAGGCACGGATGCAGAAAAATTATTAGAGCGTGCAAAGGAACAAATGTTGAAAATTGTCCACTGTGAAAACGGTGAGGTAATTGTAACTTCCGGCGGAACAGAATCGAATAATTTAGCTGTTATTGGTTTCGCACGCACTTTGCAACATAGAGGGAATCATATTATTACTACCTCAATTGAACATCCTTCAATTTTAAATGCATGCAGATATTTGGAAGAAGAAGGATTTGAAGTGGATTACATGCCCGTTGATGAAGAGGGTTGCATTTCCGTCGAAAAATTGATTCGAAAAATAAAAAAAGAGACGATATTAGTAAGTATTATGCATGTGAATAATGAGATTGGTTCAATTCAGCCGATTCAGGAAATCGCAAAAGCGGTAAAGGAGCGGTCACGTGCTGTTTTCCATTCCGATTGCGTTCAAAGCTTCGGAAAGATTCCTGTAGCGATGGATGAAAATGGACCAGATGCGATTACGCTTTCCGCTCACAAAATAAACGGGTTGAAAGGAACGGGTGCACTCATCATGAAACATGGCATTCGTCCTCAGCCGCTTACTTATGGCGGCGGGCAAGAAAAAGGTTTGCGCAATGGCACCGTTTCTGTACCGAATGCAGTAGCGCTAGCTAAAGCGATGAGAATGAGCGCTGTAGAAACGGAAAGAAAGGACTTTAGAGAATGGAGAAATGAATTAATCGCATTTTGCAATCAGTATGAAAACATTAAAGTAATAGCTGAAAATAGTGCGGCTCCTCATATATTATCCTTGTCTTTCAAACATATTAATGGTGAAGTTGCAATTAATTATTTTCAGGAAAACGATATTTATATATCAACTTCCAGTGCATGCTCATCAAAAAACAAACAAATTAGCCATGTAATTGAGGCGATTCATTTAGAAAATTCTTTTAAAAATGGAGTCGTTCGGTTGAGTTTTGGCAAGGATAATCATAAAGAGCAAATTGAAATTTGCAAAGACGTTATAAAAAGGTTTATGGAATTGATGGAGAGGGGCTTGAAATGATGGAATGGAATGAATTGCTGATCCGCTACGGAGAATTATCTTTGAAAGGACGAAATCGAAACTTCTTTGTTCGCAGATTAAGAAAAAATATAAAAGATGCAATGCATGATTTGTCGTCGGTGCGCTTACTTGCAGAACGAGACCGGATGTTTTTGCTCTCTGATAATCCAAAGGAAATGAAAGAAGCGATGGAAAGGCTTCCTGACATTTTCGGCATCCAATCATTTAGCCCTGTTGCGAAATGTGAAGCTGATTTGGAGGCCATTAAGGCGAAAGCGATAGAAGTGATCGGCTCGCATGAAACAAAAGGGAAAACGTTCAAAGTGGAAATTAAACGCGCTGATAAGTCGTTCCCGTATGTCACATCTGAATTGCAGCAAGAAATCGGAGGTCATGTACTTCGCCATTTCCCAGAGTTAGGTGTGAAAATGAAGCACCCGGATATTCAATTATTAGTGGACATCCGGACAGATGGCGCTTTCCTTACTTCATCCACGCATAAAGGCGCTGGCGGTATGCCGGTCGGTTCAAACGGCAACTCTTTGCTTATGCTTTCAGGTGGTATAGACAGCCCTGTTGCGGGATATTTAATGATGAAGAGAGGCGTCTCGGTCGATGCGATCCATTTTGCGAGTCCGCCATTTACGAGTGACTTGGCAAAACAGAAAGTGATCGATTTGGCGCAGAAAATGAGTACATTCGGCGCTTCCGTCCGTTTGCATATCATTCCATTCACTGAATTGCAACAAGCTGTCGTTCACCAAGTTCCTGAAAATTTATCGATGACGACAACGCGGAGAATGATGATGCAAATTGCAGATAAAGTGCGGGAAGAAATCGGTGCATTGGCAATCGTAACGGGCGAAAGTCTTGGTCAAGTTGCGAGCCAAACGCTTGAAAGCTTAACGGCGATCAATGCTGTCACATCGACTCCAATTTTGCGTCCGCTTATTGCGATGGATAAGTTAGATATTATAGATATTGCCCAAAAAATCGGTACCTATGATATTTCGATAAGACCATATGAAGATTGCTGTACGATATTTACACCAGCTAATCCAAAGACAAAACCACGCTTAGAAAAAGTAGAGCATTTTGAAAGTTATTTTGATTTTGATGCGTTAATTGAAGAAGCGGTAAAAAACCGCACTGTAGTGGAGACAGGGAAAGTTGCAGTTGAGGAATTCGATGACTTGCTTTAATATATTTGAATAAATTACCATGTTCATCTCCTGCATGGATTTCTGATTTCGGTCCATTCTATGTGCACAAGGAGGTGAGAACGACATGGCTAATAACAACAGCGGCAATTCAAACCAACTTTTAGTTCCTGGAGTACAACAAGCACTTGACCAAATGAAGTACGAAATCGCACAAGAATTTGGTGTAAACCTTGGACCGGACTCCACATCGCGTGCCAACGGATCCGTCGGCGGAGAAATTACGAAGCGATTAGTGCGTCAAGCCCAACAACAAATGAGTGGCTTCCAAAAATAATTATTTGTAGATGAGCTGTCCCGGGTTTATCCCGGGGCAGTTTTTTATTGTTTTAGAGCAAGTGCCGATGTTTGTTCAAGCATTGCCAATAAGAGTTTTGTTTATACGCACACATTTTAGAAAAATAAATATGTTTTGAAATATGACTGTTTCGTTTGTATAATGAACTATACAAAGGGGGAGTTCGTATGAATCGAGAAGAGTTATTAGCACCGGAAAAGTTTAACATCGTTAGTGAAATTGAGAAATTTGCCACCGGGGATGGAAAAACTGCATTGATTCATGTAAATAATAACGGAGAAGAAAAGGAAATTACATATGATGAATTAATGGAATTTGCGAATAAGGCGGCAAATGTTTTTACGGAAAACGGCTTGAAAAAAGGTGATATCATCTTAGTGATGATGCCGCGCCTCATTGAAGCATACATTACATATGTCGGCGCGTTAAAAGCTGGAATCGTCGTCATTCCAAGTTCCGAAATGCTGCGCTCATCGGATATCGAATATAGAATAGAACATAGCGGTGCGAAAGCGATTGTCGCTTATGAAGCATTTACAGACCAATTTGATGCTGTCGAGAATTTAAAGGATGTCCAGCTATTCATTATCGGAAAAGCGAAGGATGGTCAGCTTTCATTGACAGATATGATGGAAGGTGCATCTTCAGAATATGTTGGGCCAGAGACGAAAGGGTCGGATATGGCATTTCTTTCATACACTTCTGGAACGACGGGCAAGCCTAAAGGAGTTGTCCATACACATGCGTGGGGATATGCTCATCTCCGAACTGCCGCACCGAACTGGCTCGGCATTAAGGAAACCGATATCGTTTGGGCAACTGCGGCACCAGGATGGCAAAAATGGATTTGGACGCCGTTCCTTTCTGTTTTAGGCAGTGGAGCTACCGGGTTCGTTTACGATGGAAAATTTGATGTTGAAACGTATTTGCAGTTAATTGAAAAATATAAAGTGAATGTTCTTTGTTGTACACCGACAGAATATCGTTTCATTGCGAAAACAAAAGATTTGCAGTCATATGATCTGTCCTCAATTAGGAGTGCAGTATCTGCAGGGGAGCCTTTAAATCGGGAAGTTATTGAAATATTTAAGAAGGCATTCGATCTTGATGTGCGTGATGGCTATGGACAAACGGAAAATACATTGCTTGTCGGCACGATGATCGGGATGGATGCACGTCCTGGATCGATGGGCAAGCCGACGCCGGGCAACCAAGTCGACATCATTAATGAAGATGGAGTTCCGGTTTCGCCGGGCGAAGTTGGGGATATAGCTGTCCACATTACAACACCTGCGTTGTTCAAAGAATATTTGAATGATCCTGAAAGGACAAAAATGCAATTCCGAGGCGACTATTATGTAACTGGAGACCGAGCTAAGTTAGATGAAGATGGTTATTTCTGGTTTGAGGGAAGAGGAGATGACATAATTATTAGCTCCGGTTATACGATTGGTCCATTTGAAGTGGAAGATGCACTGACAAAACACGAAGCTGTAAGGGAGTGTGCTGTCGTCGCAAGTCCAGATCCGGAACGAGGCAGTGTCGTCAAAGCGTTTATCGTGCTGCGTGATAGTGAACGGGAACAGGATGAGACTTTAGTGAAGCAATTGCAAGATCATGTGAAAGAAATGACTGCCCCTTATAAATATCCAAGAAAAATTGAATTCGTCAATGAACTCCCGAAAACCGCGTCAGGAAAAATTATGAGAGTCGAGTTGCGGAAAATGGAACAAAATCATTGATAATGGTAAACCGTTTGCCATAAGGCGGGCGGTTTTTCCGATTTATTCAAAGGAAAAGGTGGCGTCTTCTATGCAGACAGAGAAAAAAGGTGTCATTTTCGCAGCTGTTTCTTTTATCATTTGGGGAATTATGCCAATTTATTGGAAGCAAATTGATCATGTGCAAAGCGATGAAATTTTAACGGGCCGCATATTATGGGCATTTGTTTTTACTTTAATAGCTGTTATCCTTATGCGGGATGTTCGAGCGTTATTAGCTGATTTCAAGGACCTTTGGGGAAATCAAAAAGCGTTTTGGAGCTTATTCACCGCTTCTATATTAGTGACTTCGAATTGGTTTATTTATATTTGGGCTGTCAATCACGAATACATCGTGCAAACGAGCCTTGGTTATTATATAAATCCATTAGCATCCGTCCTTTTAGGAATTCTATTTTTAAAAGAGCGGTTGTCCCGTACGCAAACTGCAGCTGTTATAGTTGCAGCCATTGGTGTATTAATGATGACGATTTCATATGGAAAATTCCCTTGGATCGCAATCGCGCTTGCGCTTACATTCGCTTTGTATGGATTTATTAAGAAAAATATTAAATTAGACGCGATGAGGGGACTTGTGATTGAAACAATGTTCATGTTGCCTTTTGCGGTTGGCTATTATTGTTATTTATTTGTGCAAAGAGATGCCGCTTTCCTTCATATCGATTGGAAGACAGATCTTTTATTGATTTTGACGGGAATTGCAACCGCGTTACCGCTCGTTCTATATGCAAAAGGGGTTCAGCTCATCCCACTATACGTGGCAGGTTTCATCCAATACATTGCTCCAACGATGATGCTGTTCATCGGTGTCATTTTGTATAAGGAAACTTTCGGAAAGGTGGAATTGCTGTCGTTTTCAATGATATGGGCTGCGTTGATCCTCTTTACGGTTCCTAAATTAATTACCATGACGAGAAGAGACCATTTGAAATTATGATATTTTTTAACAGTTAATTTTTGGGTGTTTCATAGCATTGAAGATCTTGCAAAAACTCAATTGGTCAGCCAATCAAACTCTTTGATTGGTTTTCCATCACAATTGGTAAGCATTTACTTAGTTTGGTTGGGAAAGTTCCGACCGCATTGCTTTTATCACATCCTTTGGATAAATAGAGAGGAGCCATTAGACATGACAATGGCTCCCTTTTTTGCGATTATAAGTAAATGCGTTGGACTTTTTCCCAGAAAGAATTATGCTTAAGTTTTACTGTTTTAATGACTTTGTCGCTCAGCCCAATTTCAACGTCTACGACCCTTCGCACTCCGATTGCCTCGTTGTCCATAGCAACGGAAGGGAAGTCATTTCCGTCTTGGTGGACGTGCAGCCTCAGCTTTCTGTCGCCGCTTAAAATGAAAGGCGAACCAAGTGTTCGATATGTATTGTTGTTCACCGATGCAAGCTCCGTCACTTGGAAGCAAGGAAGGAATGGGTCGACGACTGCACCGCGGACAGATTTATTATATGCTGTACTGCCTGTAGGCGTTGAGATGATTAATCCATCGCCTAAAAATGTTTCAAATAGCTTGTCATCAATTATGACATCGACGACAAAAGTGCGAATAATATTTGAACGTATGCTGAACTCATTCAAGCAATAAAAAGTTTGCTGATTGTCAATCGATGCTTCAATGAGCGGATAGCGGCGCACTTCAATATCCGCTTTTCGAATCGCGAGTACCATTTCATGTAGATTGTTATAATGGAAATCGCAATACATTGCCTGTCTTCCTTCAGAATAGATACCAGCATACAAACAATCTTGACGGAAATTAGTTTTGCGTACAGCTTGCAGGAATGTTCCGTCGTTTCCAATGCTAATAATGATATTGGCATCTTCTGATTGTTCGACAACTTTAAATCCTTCGTGTTGCATCGCTTCAATGACAATTTCTTTTTTTGAAAGCGAATCTTCATCTTGTTTAGTAAAAATGAATATATTCATTCGATCGGCCAAAATTGATTGCCCCTTTCGGATGGTTCTCTATTCATTCTATCAAAAAGTGAAACGTTTTGTGCTTTTTTACGTAGAAGTTAATTGTGAAGTAAGAAGGGAGAGTATATAAAATGATGAATATGAAACGGTGGATTGCCATTATTGTGGCAGCAGTCCTAATTTTCATCTCGGTAGGAGTTAATTCACTATCGTACATATTTACAAGAGATTTTAACAAGCTGTTTGATGAATTGGCAGAAGGAAGCTCTGGCTACGGTGAAATGATCATTGAACAAGGAAGCTTAAAAGATCGGATCGCAGTCCTTAAAGTAGATGGCATCATTCAAGACACGGGTAGCTCGCTTTTTGCGGCTGATGGATACAACCATAAGCAGTTCATGTCCCAGTTGAACGATATTTTAAATGATAAAACGGTAAAAGGGGTTGTACTATCCGTCAATTCTCCTGGAGGAGGGGTTGTTGAGTCATCGGACATCTATGATGCAATTAAGGAAATTCAAGAAAAACGTGAAGTGCCGATCTATGTGGCAATGGGCGGAATGGCGGCTTCTGGTGGATATTATATTTCTGCTCCGGCTGAAAAAATCTTTGTGCATCCTGAAACGATTACAGGCTCGATCGGTGTCATAATGGAAAGCGTTAACTATGCGAAGCTTGCAGAAAAATATGGCATTGATTTCAATACAATTAAAACGGGTCCTTATAAAGACATTATGAGCGGATCGCGTGAAATGACGGAAGAAGAGCATGAAATGCTTCAAGAAATCATTAATGATTCTTATGAACGTTTCGTATCGATTGTTGCAGAAGGACGTGACATGTCTGTTGCAGACGTGAAGAAAGTAGCGGATGGGCGCATTTTAAATGGCCGCCAAGCGATTGAATCCCATTTGGCGGATGAAGTAGGAAAAGTTGCAGACGCTATCGATGCGTTGAAAGCTGATTATAATTTGCAAGATGCCTCGGTATTTGAATATTCAACTATGGCAGGTTTCGGATCTTTATTTGGAGTGGAGATCGGCAATCTGTTTGGGCGCAGCTTGGAAACTGAAATGATCGGCAAACTGCTGTCGGATTATGACGCGCCACGAATGATGTACTTATATGGTGAGAAATAAGGAGGGACCTTCGATATGACAGAACACTTTGAACAACAACAATCCGTTCCGCAAGCAGATCCCGTCCAACATCATTCCAAAAATGCGAACATTGTGCAATACAAATTGAAATATGCAGGTTTCTGGACACGTTTTTGGGCGTATACTATTGATAGTGTAATCGTCTGGGCGGTTAGTGGAATCATACTAAAACCGCTATTTAGAATTATGGATATCAAAATATCGAATCCGTCTTTCTTGCTCTTCAGTCCGTATAAAATCGCGTTGCTAATTCTTTTCCTATTGTATTTTGCCCTCATGACGAAGTTTTTAGGGCAAACGATCGGCAAAATGATTTTAGGTATTAAAGTAGTTGGAAAAAACGGCAAAAATCTGACTTGGAGCACGGTCATTTTTAGGGAGGTCATCGGTAGATTTATTTCAAAACTGCTGACGATTCCATATTTGTTAGTTGTTTTCATGCCGAAGAAAGAAGCGCTGCACGACTTATTTGCGGATACTTATGTCGTTCACGAAGAGACGTATGTAAAAGAGGAGAAAGTCGTAAATTCTCCGCAAAAGGGCGAACAGTTGCAAGGTGGAACGATTGTTTAGTAGAATGAACTGAAATGATAAGGAGGCGTCAGAATGGTAAATGTCACTTTTAAACAAGAACCGGTAACATTACTTGGAAAAGAAGTTGCAGTAGGTGATAAAGCTCCTGACTTTACAGTGCTTTCAAATGATTTGAAGCCAGTTACGCTGAATGATTCAAAAGGAAAGATCAGACTCATTAGTGTTGTACCTTCAATCGACACAGGTGTTTGCTCTGAACAGACGAAGAAGTTCAACCAAGAAGCTACCTCACTTGGAGATGACGTCGTCGTTTTAACGATTTCAGTTGATCTTCCTTTCGCACAGGCAAGATGGGGTGCAACAGAAGGCGTCAAAAACGTCCAAACTCTCTCGGATCATCGCGACCTGTCATTCGGAGAAGCGTACGGCGTTGCCATGAAAGAGTTACGCCTGCTAGCCCGTTCAATTTTTGTGATCGATCAAGATGATAACGTCACATATGTCGAATATGTAAATGAAGTAACGAACCACCCGGATTATGATAAGGCAATTGAAGCCGTTAAGAAATTAACAAACAATCAATAATGTTTATGGACGGAAACCCACTCGGAAACGGGTGGGTTTTTGTTCACGTGCAAAATAAATTGAAGCTCGATTTGAGGGATTAAAATGGTAACAAATACAGAGAAGATTTTTACATTCATTGATCAATTCGCAGCTGAAAATGATGATATCTATTTAGAGTCTGTCATTTTGGCATGTAACGCCTGGTTATCTGGAGAAACAGATTTGCAGCTGACGGAGGACGTAACGAAAGAAGAAATTAGGCGAGGCATTCAATTGGCTGTCTTAAAAGGGATGAAGGAAAGTGCACAGCCTCATCACCAAATGACACCCGATGCAATTGGCATGCTCATTGGCCATATTGGAACTGGTTTAATGAAAGGGTACGACCAAATTACGTTAATGGACCCGGCAGCAGGAACTGGAAACTTACTATTTACCGTCATGAACGCTATGGATGGCAAGGCAAACGGCAAATCGGTGGAAATTGATGATTTGCTTGTACGCTTGTCTGCAGTAGTTGCGGAGCTGTTAGAACAGCCAGTGGAATTTTTTGTCCAAGATGCATTGCGTCCACTCATGATCGATCCAGTAGATTTAGTCGTTGCCGATTTGCCGGTCGGTTATTATCCAGATGATGAAAATGCATTGAATTATCAGCTTATGCCAGCTGAAGGACATGCTTATGCACACCATTTATTCATTGAACAATCGATGAATCACCTGAAGGAAAAAGGATATGGTATATTCTTAGTGCCAGCCTTTTTATTTGAGTCTGAACAATCGGATGTATTGCATCGATATTTGAAAAAGAATGCTGACATCCGAGCTGTCATCCAATTGCCAGCTTCATTATTTAAGAGCGAAGCACATGCAAAATCCATCTTCATTTTGCAGAAGCCTGCTGTAGGGGCAAGAATTACAAAAGACGTTCTGCTAACGAAAGTTCCAGATATGAAAAACAAACAAGCGATGTCTTCGTTCCTTCAACAATTGGATGCTTGGACTGAAGAAGGTTGAACAATAGCTCAATAGCTGTTAGGAGGGTTTGCATATGCCGAAAATTCTTGCGATCAATGCAGGAAGTTCTTCGTTGAAATATCAATTAATCGATATGCCTGAGGAAAAGGTTATTGCAAAAGGGTTAATAGACCGGATAGGTCTGTCAGAAGCAAGTTTTTCTATGGAAACTGAACAAAGCAGGTTAAAGGAGCAAGTGGACATTCCCAATCATACAGCCGCTGCACAATTATTATTGGCTCGACTGTCGTCTGAAAAAGTTGTCACATCAGGAGATGAAATTTCAGGGATCGGTCACCGTGTCGTTCATGGCGGTGAACGATTCAGCGATTCAGTTTTGATTGACGATCAGGTTCTAAAAGATATCGAGGAATTGTCATCATTAGCACCGTTACATAATCCTGCAAACCTTGTCGGGATCCGTGAGTTTCAAAAAGCATTACCAAATGTGCCGGCAGTAGCAGTTTTCGATACAGCGTTCCACCAAACGATGCCGGAAAGTTCTTATTTGTACCCGTTGCCTTATGAATACTATAAAAAATATGGCATACGAAAATATGGATTCCATGGGACGAGCCATAAGTACGTAACTCAACGTGCTGCTCATATGCTGAATCGGCCGTTGGAAGATACACGTCTCATTTCTTGCCATTTAGGAAATGGGGCAAGTATCGCAGCTGTCCAAAATGGCCGGTCCATCGATACATCAATGGGCTTTACACCATTGGCTGGAGTAACGATGGGAACAAGATCGGGGAATATTGATCCGGCTCTAATCCCGTATATTATGGAGCAAACTGGGCAAACAGTTGAAGAAGTGCTTCAAGTGCTAAACAAAGAATCCGGCATGTTGGCGTTATCCGGTTTTTCAAGTGATTTACGTGATATTACACTTGAAGCTTCGAGAGGGAACAGCAGAGCAGAATTGGCTTTAGATGTTTTCGCCGACCGAATCCATAAATACATCGGTTCATACGCTGCAAGAATGGGTGGCGTCGATGCGATCATTTTCACCGCAGGTATTGGTGAAAATAGTATGGAGGTACGGGAAAAAGTATTAGAAGGCTTGGAATTCATGGGCGTTTATTGCGATCCTGATTTAAATAAAGTGCGTGGCAAAGAAGTACATATCAATTTCCCTTATTCACCTGTAAAAGTGTTCGTTATCCCGACAGATGAAGAAATTATGATCGTGCGAGATACGGTGCGCGTTGCAAATATTTCTTAAGCTATCTTTCTTACAAAAGATACTAGTTTCAATTAACAACTTATAGACGGTAAAAGCGATTTCTTCGTTCGGTTCAGAACGTGAAATCGCTTTTTGTTTGGATTATCAGAACAGCTTTGAAATGGTAAATGAAAACATGCGAAAGAAAATAAATCCTTCGCATGTTTCATACAAATCTTATTCTTCTTCCGGAGTGCGTACAACTAATACATCACAGCTTGCTGTACGGACGATGTTTTCGGATACGCTTCCGATAAGGAATCGTTCAACTTTATTGAGCCCAGTCGCACCGCAAATGATTAAATCAGCTTCAATTTTTTTAGTCAAATCACGTGTAATCATTGTTTTAGGGGAACCATACTCGACAATAATATTTACTTTGTTTAATCCTTCTGCTTTGGCTTCTTGTTTGTATTCTCCTAATAGTTCTTCAGCAAATTTTTGAGCGCGCTCTGCAATTGAACGATCATATGCCTCTACAGCAGCGTAAGAACGAGTGTCAATAATATTAACGAGGTTCAGTGAAGCGTTATTATTCCTTTTTGCGATTGCCACTGCTTTTTTAAATGCCCAGCGAGACTCCTTAGAACCGTCAACCGCAACGATGATTTGATCATACTTTAATACCATAACTCATCACTCCATTTATTATATTTATTTCTATTTCATAATAACTCTTCGAGAAAAATGAGGAAAATCCTTTTAAAAGATTAAAATAAATTGAGGAAAAGTCGTTAATTTCGACAAATCTATTGCAGTTTCAACGTATCTATTGACAAATTAATATGCTCATTAAACAGAATACTCAAATAGATAGGAAAGGAGAGCAAATTTGTTTAATATCTGATAGAATTGATTGTACATTGGTAATTCGGAATCAACCGAATTGACCAACCAATTTTTCTTTCAATTAGGGGGATTAGAAATGCGTATTGGAGTTCCTAAAGAGGTCAAAAATAACGAAAATCGTGTCGCAATGACACCAGCTGGCGTATTCAACTTAAAGTCTGCCGGCCATGAAGTGCTCATCGAAACGGGTGCGGGTTTGGGTTCAAGCTTCACTGATGAAGAATATGTCGAAGCGGGGGCGACAATTGTCGCAACTGCGAAAGAGGCTTGGGATGCTGAAATGGTCATGAAAGTAAAAGAGCCGCTTCCTTCTGAATACGAATATTTCCGTGAAGGCCTTATTCTTTTCACATATTTGCACCTTGCTCCAGAATTAGAGTTGACGCAAGCAATGCTCGAAAAGAAAGTTGTCGGCATCGCTTACGAAACTGTACAGCTTCCGAACAACTCCTTGCCGCTATTAGCGCCAATGAGTGAAGTAGCTGGCCGTATGGCAACGCAAATCGGTGCACAATACCTCGAGAAAATTAATGGAGGAAAAGGGATCTTACTATCGGGCGTTCCTGGTGTCTCAAGAGGAAAAGTAACAATTATAGGAGGCGGCCAAGCTGGAACGAACGCAGCGAAAATCGCTGTTGGCATGGGCGCACGTGTTACAGTGTTAGACCTATCTGTTGAACGTCTTCGTCAATTGGACGAAATCTTCGGAGATGATATCCAAACGTTAGTATCCAATCCATTCAATATCGCTGAATCTGTAAAAGACTCTGACTTAGTAATTGGTTGTGTGTTGATTCCAGGGGCTAAGGCACCTAAATTAGTGTCCGAGGAAATGGTCAAATCAATGGCACCTGGCTCAGTGCTTGTAGATATCGCGATCGACCAAGGAGGCATATTTGAGACATCGGATCGTGTAACGACACATGATGACCCGACATATGTAAAACATGGCGTCGTTCACTATGCGGTTGCGAATATGCCTGGTGCCGTTCCACGTACGTCAACGATGGCTTTGACAAACGTAACGGTTCCATACGCATTGCAAATCGCAAACAAAGGTTATAAACAAGCATGTTTGGATAATCCATCATTGCAAAAAGGCTTGAATACGCTCGAAGGATATGTAACATACAAAGCGGTAGCTGAAGCGCAAGGATTGGAATATGTAGCGGCTGAAACCTTATTGAACAAATAAACTATAAGTAAAGGGCTGTCCAGACACCGACGCATAATCGGTTTCCTGGACAGCCCTTTTCATTTATTATTTTGGTTGGATAATTTGCAGTTCTTTCGGGAATTTCGATAAAACTTCCACTCCGTCAGCAGTTACTGCGACATCATCTTCAATTCGGACGCCGGTTATTTCAGGGTGATAAATGCCCGGTTCGATTGTAAATACCATTCCTTCTTCAAGTGGCATTTCGTTCGTTCCTGTAATGGAAGGGAACTCGTGTACAGAGATGCCTAGACCGTGGCCAAGACGATGTGTGAAATATTCACCATAGCCTGCGTCTGTAATGACATTGCGAGCAGCTGCATCCAATTCACGCGCTTTCACGCCTGGACGGACAAGGTCGATCGCAGCTTGCTCAGCAGCACGGACTGTTTCGTAAATTTTACGTTGTGCTTCCGATGGCTCACCGAATGCAACTGTTCGTGTAATATCAGAGCAGTATCCTTCGTAGGAAACACCTAAATCGAATAGGACGAAATCGCCTTTTTGGATTTTACGGTCTCCTGGTGTGCCGTGCGGAGATGCTGTTTTAGGACCTGAAAGGACCATCGTATCGAATGCCATTTTTTCAGCGCCTAATTTTTTCATTTCGAATTCGATTGCCATTAAAATCTCCATTTCAGTTTTACCTTCGGCGATTTCACGGCATCCGATTTCAACTGCACGGTCGGCAAGTTCTGCAGCTTTGCGCAATTTCGCAAGCTCATCCTCGCTTTTAATATTTCTCATTTTGTTCAACTGGTCGTCCAAACGGACAAACTCAGCTTTACTGTACAATTGCTGCATTCGTTCCAATCGCTCAACAGTTAGATGCGATTTTTCAATTGCAATTTTGTCTAATGCAACCCCTCTTTTTTGAACAGCGGCATTCAGTATTTCCCATGAATCGTCTGTATCTTCATAGCCAACTGCTTCAAATTCCCATCCGGTCGCCTTCAAATCAGGAACCTCCATAAGAGGGCAGATGACAAAAGGTTCAGCATCTTTAAAAATCATGACGCCTAAAAGCCTTTCATGAGGTTCACTTCTGAATCCCGAAACATAAAAAACATTATCAGGAGTTGTAATAAAAGTGGCATCTACGTTCTCATTTTGCAAAAACTTTTGAAGTTCATTAATTTTAGACATAAATACTCCTCCTTTTCACTATATAATCATACCAAAAAAAGAGGATTTAGACGTTATATACAGAACATTTAAGAGAGATTATTTTTTGGAGGGAATATAAGATGAAAATTTCTTATCATGGCCATTCAATAGTGAAGATTGATACAAAGGGAAAAACGATACTATTTGATCCGTTTATTACCGGAAACGGTTTGACTGATTTGAAAGTAGAAGAGGAAAAGCCTGACGTCATATTATTGACTCATGGACATAATGATCATGTAGGGGATACGATCGAGCTTGCTAAGAAAAATGATGCATTCGTTATTGCACCTGTCGAACTTGCGAATTATTTAGGCTCGTTAGGATTGCAAACTCATGGGATGAACATCGGAGGAGCGAAAGAATTCGACTTTGGAACTGTGAAGTATACACAAGCTTTCCATAGTTCTTCTTATACGACGGAAGATAATGAAGTGATCTATGCAGGAATGCCTGCTGGAATTTTATTCAAAGCTGAAGGGAAGACGATCTATCATGCGGGAGATACGTCGCTGTTCGGCGATATGAAGCTGATCGGGGATCGAAATCCAATTGATGTAGCATTTTTGCCGATCGGAGATAACTTCACAATGGGCCCAGAAGATGCAGCAACTGCAGTGGAGTTTCTTAACCCGAAATTAACGGTGCCAATCCATTACAACACATTTCCGCCGATCAAGCAGGATCCGCAAAAATTCAAGGAACTTGTAGAGACGCATGAAGTGAAAATTATGGAAGCTGGGGATTCACTCAATTTATAAGAAAGATAGCTGTTTTGACTTCGAAAACAAAGATCCATCGTCTGTTGTTGGCGATGGGTTTTTCGTTTTTATTTGTTGAATACACCTGAATAAATGCAATAGGGCATTTTTCAAATAAGAAAAGAGCTGGAAAACGAATGGTAAAAATGAGGATGTTGACTGAGCATATCTTCTGAATGGCAATAAGATTTTAATGTCGAAAAGATCTAAAGAAAGAACCCTAACTTCTAATTTATGGACCGGTCTCGGTGGACATTTGGAAGCTCATGAACATAATGTACCAGAAAAATCCTGTTTAAGAGAAATTTTTGAGGAAGCTGCTATTAGAAGTAATGAAATAGAACAATTTAAGCTTCGATATATTTTAATAAGAAGAAGTAAAGATGAGATTCGTCAACATTTTATTTATTTTGGCAGAACTACAAGGGAAGACTTCGTAAATACTGATCAAGGTGAATTAAACTGGATTGATCTTTCAGAAATACTACACTTGCGCCACCATGGGAATAGAAGAGGGCTATCTTAAGTAATGGATTATCCCCCTAACGAAATTTACAATACTTATAAGGGAGGCGATAATTCAAATGGTAGATTTATGTAACTGTGATCAAACGGTCAATTTAAAAGTTGAAGCGGATATCGGTGCGGACGCTATTTGGTGTGCTAAATGTTATGCCAATATAGATATAGAGCTTGTCCCACTATCAATTGAATTGAAGTCAGAATTGGCGAAATGGATTTTTCAATACGGTGAGTGGATTGATTGGAACACCGATGGCATCGTACAAAATGGGGTTGAACTTGAGGTAAAACATAATAAACAAGGATTGAGACTAACAGAAAAAGTACGAAAAGAGCTCACAGGAAAATATGAAGTATCATTTTCACCTTCGACATTTGCGAAAAGACAATCGAATAAGGAATTTAACGATTAATTACAGTATCTATTTATTGTCGCGCACCTGCCTAAACTTGGCTGGTTTTTTTCTGAAAAAATCCATTACGCCGTGTTACGTTGTGTTGCTCGTTCTATATTGTGATGCGCCGAGTTTACGTTGTGTTGCGCTCCATTTACGTTTCGTTGCGCTCACTTTACGTTGTGTTGCCGATTTATATCCCCTACGTTTATTACACGCACTTTTACATTGTGTAGCAAATGACCGATGCCTTAATCCAACTTTTCATTAGAAATTATGCTTGTTCAGCAACGTTTATGCGTTTATGTATGAAGTTATGCGCGTTCCAAGTCGTTTATACGCTTGTGCAGCGAGTTATGCGCATTTCATACTGTTTATGCGCTTGCGGGAAGCGTTATGCGTGCGTCAGTGAACGTTATGCGTCCTATTTGCCTTTTATGCTCGCGAAAATGTATTTATGCGTTTTTAATTCCTTCTATACATGAAAGCGATGTAACTTCGTAATGGGGGAATAGACAAGTAGTTGTATTGGCGCTATTTGGCATGTTTTATGATAAAATAAGGGTAGGTTATTAGAGAAAAAGGTGAAGGTATGTCAACAAAACATGAATTGATCCTACGTTATATTGAAAGTTTGGATGTAGGAGAAAAGATTTCGGTCCGTCAAGTTGCGCGTGCGCTTTCAGTTAGTGAGGGCACGGCGTATCGGGCGATTAAGGAAGCCGAAAACCAAAAGTTGGTTAACACGATTGAAAGAGTTGGCACAATTCGCATTGAAAAGAAGAAGAAAGAGAATATCGAACGGCTGACGTTTGCTGAAGTTGTCAATATTGTTGATGGCGTCGTCCTTGGTGGTCGAGGGGGCTTGCATAAGACGCTGACGAAGTTTGTGATCGGGGCAATGCAGTTAGACGATATGAGAAGATATATAGATGCCGGCAGCTTGTTAATTGTCGGGAATCGTTTGAAAGCCCACGAAATCGCTTTAATTGCAGGGGCTGCCGTTCTTGTGACTGGTGGCTTTGATGCGGCGGATGAAGTGAAGAAATTGGCGGATGAATTAAATTTGCCAATCATTTCTTCGAGCTATGATACATTTACCGTTGCAACAATGCTCAATCGCGCGATCTACGACCAATTGATCGAAAAGGAAATATTGCTTGTAGAAGATATTTTGACGCCTGTAGATGAAACGATTAAGTTTTATCCGAAAGAGACCGTCGGCTATTTTAACAATATTAATAGCAAAACGGTTCATTCTGGTTATCCTGTTGTTGAAAAGGATGGCAAACTGGTCGGCATCGTTACGTCAAGAGACGTTGTTGGAAAAGCTGACCATGAAATGATCGGGAAAGTGATGACCCCCCATCCGATTACGGTTAGTGGGAAGACGAGCGTTGCATCAGCAGGGCATAGCATGATTTGGGAAGGGATCGATTTAATGCCGGTTGTGAGCGACAGCGGCGTTTTGGAAGGGATCATTAGTCGGCAGGACGTTTTAAAGGCGTTCCAAATGACGCAGCGACAGCCGCAGCAAGGTGAAAAGATCGATGATATTGTTATTAATCAAATGAAGGCGGTTTCGGACGATCCGCAATCCATCGAATTTACAGTCGTTCCTCAAATGACAAATCAATTTGGTTCGCTATCATACGGTGCGTTAACGACCTTGTTGACAGAAGTTGGCAATCGTGCAATTAAAATGCGTAAGCGCGGAGAGAGCTTGCCGGAAAATATGAATGTCTATTTCATTAAACATGTTCAACTGGGAAGCACTGTTACCGTTGAGCCAAGAATATTGCATATGAGTAGAAGAATCGTAAAAGTGGATTTCGATTTATTTTCGGAAGGGGAACTTATTGCGAAAGCGATGTTCATGTACCAGCTGTTTGAAAGATAAAAACTGATGCCCAAATTATAGGCATCAGTTTTCATTCAGTCTCGTTTCCTCATCGACAAATTGGTTATAATGCTTCGCAGCTTTCGTATTGAAGATCATAATATAAGCGCCGAAAACGATAAACAGCCCAGCAACTATGTAAGTGGCGATTCCTTGAAACAGAATAAGTTGATTCACTCCGAAGAAAAATAGTAGTCCGCCTAAAAATGCACCAGCTTTGCTTGCAAACATTTTTTTGCGGATCGGGAATACGCTTCTTGTCCTGAATTGGCGTGTTTTAAAATAGAAATAAAAGACGCCGGATGCGACAATAAAGAAGACGAGCAAGAAATTAAGTGTTTTCATACAAAAAGCCTCCATCAAAGAACTGTTTCCATTGTATCGGCTTTTTACATAGAATGCGAATAGAAATCATTATAACCGGAGGAATTGGAAAAATGAAAAGACAAATCATTGACACAATTGAAAAGTACGACAAAATCATCATACATAGGCATGTTCGGCCGGATCCGGATGCTTACGGTTCGCAAGTAGGGCTGAAAGAATTGATTAAAGCGAATTATCCGGACAAGTTGGTATACGCTGCTGGAACGCATGATGAGTTGCTTTCTTATTTGGCGCTGCAGGATGAAATCGGACAGTCGGATTATGCCGGAGCGCTCGTCATTATTACGGATACAGGCAACACGGAACGCATCGATGCGGATCAGCATTATGAAGCGGCAGACTTTATCTTAAAAATCGATCACCATCCAGATGTCGACCAATACGGTGACTTAAGATGGGTCGATACGACAGCAAGTTCCACTTCAGAAATGATTTACGTTCTCTATGAAGAAGGTAAGGCGGAATATGGCTGGAAAATGCCGGTAGAAGCAGCGAGGCTGTTGTTTGCAGGTATCGTTGGAGATACCGGACGATTCATTTTCCCGAGTGCAACGGAAAAGACGTTTGAAATCGCAAGCAAACTGATTAAATATGATTTTGATCGAACGGAATTATTTGCGCGGATGTATGAGTTAGATCGCAATATATTGCATTTGCAAGGTTATATTTACCAAAATTTTGTTATGGATGAAAACGGAGCTGCCTATATTAAAATCGATCAATCCATATTGGAGCAATTCGATGTGACAGCAACGGAGACATCGTCGCTTGTCGGTTCCTTAGGGAATGTGTATGGGATTTGTGCATGGGTCATTTTCATCGAGGAAGATGATCAAATACGAGTTCGTTTCCGTTCAAAAAGACCAGTCATTAACTCGCTTGCTGCCGAGTACGGTGGTGGAGGACATCCTCTTGCATCCGGTGCATCCATATATTCTTGGGATAAAGCGGAAGAAATCATTCAAAAATTGAAAGGCTTATGTGCAGCAAATTAATTGGGCGGAGGGATTTCAATTGGCTCTTGTCTATCCGCAAGTAATTACCGGTGCGGATCTATTGCACGGTATTATTAAATTAGATCAATTAGCCCCGCTTCTGAAAAGGAGGGGGGCTGTAGCAGTTGGTATCGTCAACTCGAAAATGTATGGCGTCCGGTCTTTTTGCAAAGTGATGGAGAAATACGGCATAAAGCCGGTCATTGGCCTGTCGATTGAGCTGTTGATCGATGATGACCGGACTGTATTGCTCTATGCGTATGCAAAAGACGATATCGGTTACAGTAATTTGCTGAAAATTAGCAGTGCTTCTTCTACTCGTGAAACGGAAACATTGCCTTTAAAATGGTTGAAAGCATATAGTGCAGGCTGTATTTTCATCTGTCCGATGACGGATGATTCTTATGAAGGATTACGAAATGTGGATTTGATTCGCCTCCTGACAAACAGTTGTGGCGAAGAATCGCTTTACATCGGAGTCGGTAGGCCGGGCGGTATCCGCCATCATGAGGAGTATGCGATTGTTGAAATGGCTGAAGCAGCTCATTTGACGATTACAGCGATACAGGAATCTCGTTATTTGCATAAAGAGGATGAATTTGCATTCGAAGTCGCCTCGGCAATCCGCCTAGGCTATAAATTAAATGATCCATCTAAGCCACAAACACGTAAAGAAAATGCGTATGTACCGGCCGAAGAGGAATTGAAAGATTGGTTTTCAGATCGTCCGGAATGGCTTTCGAATATGTCTGAGATGCTTTTATCCTGTAATGGGGGCTTGCCGCCTGCTCAATTCATTTTGCCGAAATTTCCTGTAGCCGAAGGTATGACCGCCGAGAAATTATTGAAGAGCAACTGTCAAGCAGGCTTAAAGAGAAGGATTCCATTTATTGATGAAAGATATGAAAAGCGTTTGGAGAAAGAAATTGGCATCATTTGTGAAATGGGATTTGCCGATTATTTTTTAATTGTCGAGGATTTCATCCGATTTGCAAGAGAACAGGGCATTTTAACCGGTCCTGGTCGCGGATCTTCGGCAGGTTCGCTTGTCGCTTATGCACTCCATATAACCGATGTCGATCCAATTCGGTACAACTTGATTTTTGAGCGCTTTTTAAATCCAGGACGCATTACAATGCCGGATATTGACGTAGACTTTGCAGATCACCGAAGGTCAGAAGTGATCGAATATGTCGCCCGAAAATACGGCAAAGGTCATGTCGCTCAAATCATTACTTTTGGAACGCTTTCAACTAAATCGGTAGCACGAAATGTAGCCCGGGTTTTTGATTTTACAAATGAAGAGATGGCTTTCGTATCGAATGCGATCCGTGAAGAACATGCAAGATCGCTTGAAGAGGCAGTTAATAAATCAAAGCCGCTACAGCAATGGATTGCAATTGACCCGATTCGTGAAAAATGGCTGCATGCTGCAAAAGCATTAGAAGGTCTGCCAAGAAATGCTTCCACCCATGCTGCAGGTGTCGTCCTATCGCCAACCCCATTAGTGAACACAGTTCCATTGCAAAACGGGGGGGAAGACATCTATTTGACACAATGGGCGATGGGCGATGTAGAAGAGTCGGGCTTATTGAAAATGGATTTCTTAGGATTGCGGAACCTAACTTTAATGGATCGCATCAAATCAATGATCGAGCATGATAAAGGTGGAACATTCCGTTATGATAATATTCCATTAAATGACGACAAGACGCTTGAGTTATTTAGAGCAGGCGATACGACAGGCATTTTCCAATTCGAATCAGCGGGCATGCGCGACGCTTTACGACTTATAAAACCAGATAAATTTGAAGATGTCTATGCCGCTACAGCTTTGTATCGGCCAGGTCCGATGGAAAACATTCCTCTATATAGTAAAAGAAAAAATGCTCATGAACGTTTCACTTATTTGCATCCAGAATTGGAACCGATTTTAAAGGAAACAGAAGGCATTATCGTCTACCAGGAGCAAATTATGCAAATTGCGGTTCGTATTGCGGGGTTCTCCCTATCTGAAGCTGATTTATTGCGCAGAGCTGTCAGCAAGAAGAAAAGGGAAATTTTGCATGAGGAACGGATTCACTTTGTGCAAAGTGCTGTTCGCCGCAATTTTCCGGAAAAGGTAGCTGCTGATATTTATGATTTGATCGTTAAATTTGCAGATTATGGATTTCCAAAAAGCCATGCGGTTGCGTACTCTTATATTTCTTATCAATTAGCTTATGTGAAAGCGAATGAGCCAGCTTATTTTTATGCTGCGTTGTTATCGACCGCAGCTGGCAATCAAGAGAAAATGATGGAAATGATTCGGGAAGCAAAGGAGAAAGGCATTCAAATTTTGCCTCCTTCCGTCAACAAAAGCAAATATATGCATATCGTTGAAAATGGCCATATCCGTTTAGGTTTGGGCGCTATAAAAGGAATTACGCCAACATTTTACAATGTGCTGAAAGAGGCAAGAAGGATCAGCAAGCCATGGACATCGTTATTTGATTTTGCCGTTGCAATTGGCGGTGATCATTTTACGGAGAAAAATATTATCCCGCTCGTCAAAGCTGGGGCATTGGATGAATTCGGAGAAAGCCGGGCAGTGCTTTTAGCATCGATTGATGCGGCGAGGAATCATGCTTTGTTTGTCCGTCCGGAAGGTGATGATTTATTGCATGAAGTGATTTACTCTGTTGCAAACCCAAAATATTCTCCAGGCGGAACGATGAAAAGATTGACATTGCTTGAAAACGAGCGGGAAGTATTGGGATTTTATTTATCCGAACATCCTGCTGTCGAGATGAAAAGAAGGATGCAGGAACGTTATCTTGCTTTATCTGAAGTTGACAAAATGAACGACCGTACTTTTGTGAAAGTAGTCGGGCTCCTGATTGACATTAAAAGGATTCGAACGAAAAAAGGCGAGGCGATGGCTTTTGTTACGCTTCAAGATGAAACAGGCGAAAAGTCTTGCACCATTTTCCCGAAACAATATGCAGCGAATAATGTTCATTTGCAAGAACTGAATTTAGTAATGATCGAGGGAACAGTTGAAAGAAGAAGGGGACAGCCCCAAATAGTAGTACAGTCAGTGAAGGAAGTATAATTAAAATGAAAACAGTGTTGAAACGAAATGTTGTTTCAACACTGTTTTTTAATTTGGTTCTTAAACAGGAATATTTGCGCTCAATTGGAGTCGATATGCATGCAGCAATTGTATTTCTGCATATATCCCATGCGTCCCTGTCCGGAAATTTTGGCAAAAGGTGAGTGTTCGTGCGCTCCTATATTGACTTATGCGCTTATAGTTCGATATGCAGCTTTGAGCGATTGCATTGCATTCCTAAACATTGAAAAATCATCCTTTTGGTATATAAACATTCACTCTTTTTTTCCTAACTTCCTAAAAATACTTTACGTTTGCGCCTATTTTCTGTATGCTTAAAGACATGAGTGGTCTGACCACTTTCTACGATGAAGATTATCCAAAGGGGTTCTCGAATGCAAAATCCAAATCCACCATCAAAAATGTTTATTGATATTGTTAGCGAGCTGCGGTTGATGATTAAAACAGAAGGCGTAAAAATAGGAGATAAATTGCCTTCTGAACGAGTGTTAGCCGAAAAGTTGCAAGTTGGCAGATCTACTGTGCGTGAAGCTTTGAGAAGCCTTGAATTATTAGGCCTAATTGAAACGAGGCGCGGAGAAGGAACGTTTTTAGCTGATTTCAAAAAACATCAGCTCGTTGAAGTGCTATCCGATTTTGTCATGCAACAGCCGAATTCGGCAACCGATGTGGATAATACGAGGAGCATTCATGAGCGAGCAGCAATCCAAACCATTTGCGGTGATCCTGCTAAACATGCATTGCCTGTTTGGGAAAGCTTATATGCCAATTTGGAAGAGAGTGGTTCAGTGTTGCGTGAAGACATCATTCGGGAAATGATCGTTGCAGCGAACAACAGACTATCTTTGAAAATTTGGTTCATATTAAGACAATATAGCAAAATTCCTTTTTCGCAGATGACAGATGAAGGAGAAAAGCCGATTGTTGCCGAATTGTTACTAGGCATTATTCAAGGCGATGAGAATAAAGCACTATCGGCATATAGTCAATGGATTGATGAAATCGAAGGGGGAAAATGAATGCTACGCGATTTATTTGCAAAAAATAAAAAGAAACAAGCGATCACAATACCATCTTCGGATGCTAAACATGATGTACCAGAAGGGATTATGACGAAATGTCCCGAATGTAAACAAATTATATTAACAAAGGATTTAATGAAAACTGCAAAGGTTTGCCCGAAATGTGATTTCCATTTTAAAATGACAGCTCAAGAACGGGTGGAGTGCTTGTTCGATGAAGGCACTTTCCAATCGATGGACGATCATTTAAAAACGGAAAACCCGCTGTCATTTCCTTCCTATACAGAAAAAGTGGAAGCCGATGCAAAAAAGACAGGATTGAATGAGGCAGTATTGACTGGCGTAGGAAAGATAGATGGCCATGAAGCAGCAGTTGCGATAATGGATTCCCATTTCCGGATGGGTTCGATGGGATCTGTCGTCGGTGAAAAGATTACGAGGGCTGTTGAGAAGGCAACGGAATTACGTATTCCTATATTGATTTTCTCAGCGAGCGGCGGCGCCCGCATGCAAGAAGGGGTATTATCACTCATGCAAATGGCAAAGACAAGCGTTGCGCTAAAACGGCATGCGGATGAAGGATTGCTGTTCATTTCTATTATGACATATCCGACAACAGGTGGTGTGTCGGCAAGTTTCGCTTCTGTTGGGGATATTAATATCGCTGAGCCGAAAGCGCTGATCGGGTTTGCAGGACGGCGTGTCATTGAACAAACAGTTAGGGAAAAATTGCCAGATAACTTCCAAACGGCGGAATTCCTTTTGGAACATGGTCAAGTAGATGCAGTCATTCATAGATGTGATCTAAAAGAAAGCATCGGAAAATTGATCGGTCTCCATCAAGTGAAGGAGGAAGTAAAGCATGAGCAAAACATTGTCGTTTGAAGAACCGATCGTTAAACTGCGAGAAAAGATCGAGGAATTAGAAGAGTTCACATCGACAAATGAAGTGGATCTTTCAGATGAAATCGAAAAATTGAAAACCCGGCTTAGTAATTTAGAAATAGAAATATATGGCAATATGGAACCGTGGGATCGCGTACAAGTTGCAAGGCATCCACAGCGTCCGACAACATTAGATTATATCGCGGAGTTGTTTGAAGACTTTATTGAACTGCATGGGGATCGCAATTTTGGGGATGACGCAGCAATTGTAGGAGGACTTGGCCGTTTCGATGGCATGCCGATTACAGTCATCGGCCATCAACGCGGAAAAGATACGAAGGAAAATGTTAAGCGTAATTTCGGAATGCCGCATCCTGAAGGGTATCGAAAAGCACTACGCCTTATGAAACAGGCGGAAAAATTCGGGCGTCCGGTCATTTGTTTTATTGATACGAAAGGGGCTTACCCTGGAAAAGCTGCGGAAGAACGTGGTCAAAGTGAAGCAATTGCAAGAAACTTAGTCGAAATGGCGGGCTTAACGGTTCCGATCATTTCAATTGTGATCGGAGAGGGAGGGAGCGGTGGTGCGCTGGCACTTGGCGTAGCCAACCGGATTCATATGCTGGAGCATTCCACATATTCCGTCATTTCGCCTGAAGGGGCTGCATCCATTCTATGGAAGGACGCAAGCTTATCTAAGCAGGCAGCCGAAGCAATGAAAATTACAGCGCCGCATTTAAAGGAAATGGGTATTATAGATGAGATTATTCCAGAGGTATTGGGAGGCGCGCATCGTGATGTTCAAAAACAAGCTGATGCAATTAGGGAAGTTCTAAAAACATCATTACATTCCCTTTGTTCCATGAGTGGGTCGGAATTGATCGAAGACCGATATGAAAAATTCCGCCGAATTGGTGAGTTTACTGAATAAAATTGAAAAGCAATACGCTTGAAAATCGTTGGAATAGGCGACACTCCGTAATAGCGTTAGGCAATGGCTGCATTTTAAATGCAAGACCTTTTGCATGACAGCGGGCGGGTGGCTTTCCGTTTCAACGATTTTTCTTGTTTTAGCCTTAGTCTAAAACAGTTTTTTTATTAAGAATATGTCTCCTTACTTCTATAAGAATGCAATGAATGATAGAATATAGGCAATTCGACTGTTTAGGAAATGATACATATGTCTAAAAAGCTATAATGTAACTGCATATATGAAAGGAGTGTGCCAAATGCGAAAAATTGCTGTGCTAACAAGCGGTGGTGATGCACCAGGCATGAATGCAGCTGTCCGGGCAGTCGTACGGAAAGCGATTTATGAAAATCTTGAAATAGCCGGGATTTTCAATGGCTACCAAGGCTTAATCGATGGGAAAATTGAATTGCTTCAATTAGGCTCCGTCGGCGACATCATTCATCGCGGAGGTACGATGCTCCGTTCAGCAAGGTCTTCGGAGTTTATGACTCCTGAAGGAAGGGAAAAAGCTGTTGATCAATTGAAGCTGAATGGCATTGAGGGAATTGTCGTCATCGGTGGGGATGGATCGTTTAGAGGTGCATATGAATTGATGAAGATGGGAATTCCATGTGCATGTGTGCCAGCTACAATTGACAATGATATTAATGGCACTGAATTTACAATCGGCTTTGATTCTGCATTGAATACTGTTATCGATGCAATCGATAAAATTAGAGATACAGCGACTTCCCATGAAAGGACTTTCATTATTGAAGTGATGGGACGAGATGCCGGGGATTTGGCGCTTTGGTCAGGTCTTGCAGGTGGAGCGGAAACGATTTTAATTCCAGAAGAGGATTATGATATTCATGAAGTCGTTGAACGGTTGAAAAGCGGAACGGGCCGCGGCAAAAAGCATAGTATTATTATCGTTGCAGAAGGCGTTATGTCTGGGGGCGAACTAGCAAAAATGCTGATGGAAACAGCGAATATAGAGACACGTGTTTCTGTCTTGGGACATATTCAACGCGGCGGCTCCCCTTCTGCAAGAGATCGGGTCATTGCAAGCCAATATGGTGCAAGAGCGGTTGAAGTGTTAAAAGAAGGTAGAGGAGGAGTTGCCATTGGTATGCAAAAACATATGGTGGTAGACTATCCTTTGGAAGAGGTATTTGTAAAAAGGGATCATTCCGTGGACAGAGAGCTTTATAAATTGTCCAAGGAATTATCGATATAATAATCTTAGTGAGACATGCAAAAATTTACGCTGAAGCGTATGGATACTGGAAAGGGCGTTATTGAATGAGAAAGACTAAAATCGTATGTACAATCGGACCTGCAAGTGAATCACCTGAAGTATTGGAACAATTAATGGAGGCGGGTATGAATGTCGCACGTCTCAACTTTTCCCACGGTTCCCATGAGGAGCATAGGGCGCGGATTAAAGCGATTCGTGAAGCATCGAAACGGACAGGAAAAGTGGTAGGCATACTGTTGGATACAAAAGGTCCGGAAATCCGAACGCATTCCATGAAAAACGGGCAAGTCGAATTGATTACTGGAAAAGAAATCGATATTTCCATGCAGGAAGTCGAAGGGGACGAGCATGTATTTTCCGTAACCTATTCAAAATTGATTGAGGATGTAGACAAGGGTTCCGTCATATTATTGGATGACGGGCTTATCCAGTTGGAAGTGACTGGAAAAGATGAAGAGAAGGGTCTCATTCATACGATAGTCGTCAATTCAGGCGTCTTAAAAAATAAAAAAGGCGTCAATGTGCCAGGAGTTTCAGTCCAACTGCCTGGGATTACAGAAAAGGATAAAGAAGATATATTATTTGGCATTGAAGAAGAAGTAGACTTTATAGCTGCATCATTTGTACGCCGTGCCTCTGATGTTATGGAAATTCGGGAACTATTGGAGAAAAATAATTGCCGTCAAATTCATATCATTCCAAAAATCGAGAATCGTGAAGGCGTCGACAATTTAGATGAAATATTGAACGTCTCAGACGGTTTGATGGTTGCACGGGGTGATCTTGGCGTGGAGATCCCTGCGGAAGAAGTACCATTAGTTCAAAAGCAGATGATTGAAAAATGTAATCAAGTAGGCAAGCCGGTTATTACGGCAACACAGATGTTGGATTCCATGCAAAGAAATCCGCGCCCAACGCGAGCAGAGGCAAGTGATGTCGCCAATGCGATCTTAGATGGCTCGGACGCTATAATGCTTTCTGGTGAAACGGCTGCGGGATTATACCCGGTCGAATCAGTAAGAACGATGGACCGTATTGCTCTAGCCACTGAAGGAGCTGTCGATTATCGTTCGGTCGTTTCAACACGCCGCCGTGAAAAACATGGCAATATGACGGAAGCAATTGGACAGGCTGCCGCCTACACTGCAATTAACTTAAAAGTGAAAGCAGTATTAGCACCTACTGAAAGCGGCCATACTGCGAAAATGATTGCTAAATATCGCCCGGGCTGCCCAATTATCGCGATTACGTCTTCGGAAGTTTGTTCTCGAAAACTAAGCCTCGTTTGGGGGATTTATCCAATCTTAGGCGAACGTGTTTCATCGATCGATGAAATTTTGCAAGAATCAGTCGAAGAGAGTGTCAAGCACCAATACGTGACACATGGTGATGTCGTTATTATTACTGCTGGAGTTCCTGTCGGAGAAGCAGGTACGACAAACTTGATGAAAATCCACGTTATTGGCGACATGTTAGCGCGTGGGCAAGGAATTGGGAAAACTGTTTCTTATGGAAGAGCAGTAATCGTACCGAATCCACAAAATATTGACCCTTCCGCTGCAGAAGGAAACATTATCGTTACGAAAGCATCCGACCGGGATATGATGCCGGCAATTGAAAGATGTGCCGGATTAATTACCGAAGAAGGCGGATTGACTAGCCATGCAGCTGTCGTCGGCTTAAGCTTAGGAATCCCTGTCATTGTCGGTGTTGAAAACGCCACAAAAGTCATTAGCAATGGGGCAGAAATAACGATGGATGCTGAATCGGGCGTTATTTATAATGGACATGCAAGTGTGTTGTAATTGTTTTATAATTTGTACAAAGCGGGTATATTTATCCGCAAAGGAATCGATTAAATAAAGCAAAGGCCGCCGGGAAAATGGCGGCCTTTTGCAGATGGAGTTGACATTATGAAATGGCTAATATTTGCTTTTGTCGTTGTGCCATTAGTCGAGTTGGCGGTACTTTTATATGTTGGCAGCAAAATTGGCGTTTTATGGACAATTTTGCTTATTTTATTTACTGGAGCAGGCGGTGCATATTTTGCGAAAAGACAAGGCTTGAAAGCTTGGAATGACTTTCGGAAAAGAATTGCCTCCATGGAAACGCCGGGCAATGCAGCGATAGACAGCCTATGTATTTTCATCGGTGGTGTATTATTGATCTTTCCTGGGTTCCTGACGGATATAGTGGGCTTATTATTATTGCTGAAATGGCCAAGAAAGCTTATTCGGCCATTCATCGTAAGGCGCATCTACAAAATGATGAAAAATGGCCAAATTATTATCCGTTAAAAATCGGGTGCTGTTTCACTTTCAGTGCGGCGAACAGCAAAAAAGGCGTAAGTAAAATTCCAAGCAGCCCGAAAATGTAAAAGGAGCATACTGTAATGAAGAATGCATGGATCGGTTTTAATTTAAATGTTGAGGCCCACATATAAGATTCAGCTAATTGCCGAGAGATTAAGACGAACACATAAAGCAAAATTAAAGCAATTCCAATCGATAATTGTTTCGTGTACAAGAAAAAAATCGCCATTGGAATGATGAAAATACCTATTCCTAAGAATGGCAAACTATCAACGATGGACACTAAAAAAGCGCTTCCGATCGGTGCTTCAAATTGAAGGGCAGAAAAACCTAAACATAATATGATGAAGGTAAGCAAAAATAGTCTTGCTTCTACGAATAAGAACGTGCCGAATAATTCCCCTGATCTCATGAAAATCCTTTTCGCAGACTTTCGCATGCTGTTAGGAAAATAAACTAAAAACCAAAATTTGTTTTTGCCCGATTCTCTTAACGCAAAAAAATAGGCAACAAGGAAAATGAACAGGCTAAATATTTGTTGAAACAGCGTTGTTGTAAACGTAATTCCATAATCAATTAGCGCATGTCCATATTCAATCACTTTTTGTTCTAAAAAGGAGAATACTTTACCAGCTATGTCAGTGCTGCCCGTTAATGGCGAAAGATGTTTTTCTACGATTGGGACCGCATCCATTAAACCGTGCAATGCAATGAAAGAAAAAGCTGTAACGATAAATAGGATGGAAGCCATGACAAACAAGGTTGCAATTGTCAAAGGCAATTTAATCATTAGCCGGATCGCTGATAATATCGGTGAAGTGAAGTAAGCGACAAGAATTGCGATGCCGATAGGAGGGACTGCGAAAAGCAAAATTCCAGCAAGAACAGCGGGAATCCATTGTAGAAATGGGGCAGCAAAAGTTCTTAGTTTTTCGTGATTTTTCAGCATATTTCCGTCCTTCCAGCATTTTTTCATTACCAAAAACAAGCGTTTCCATTCACAAAACTGTTACATTTGATTATAATGGTCATGTAAGCGTTTAAGTGAAGGTAAAAGAACAGTAGATTTGCCATATGTCTCTCATGCAGAGCATAGGCAAAATTGAGCAAAGGAGCGATTCATATGACAGCAACAAAAGGATTGGAAGGGATCGTAGCGACACAATCCGCCATCAGTTCAATTATTGATGACACACTTACATACGTCGGATATGATATTGATGATCTTGCGGAAAATGCAAGTTTTGAGGAAGTTGTTTATCTGCTATGGCATCAGCGTTTGCCGAAAGAGGACGAGCTTTCAGAGCTAAAACAGCAACTTGCAGACAATATGGCTGTTCCTCAAGAAGTTTTAGATCATTTCAAAACATACCCAATCGCAGATGTACATCCTATGGCTGCATTGCGTACAGCAGTTTCCCTCTTAGGATTATACGATGATCAAGCTGAAGATATGTCTGATGAAGCAAACTACAACAAAGCGATTAAGCTGCAAGCGAAAATTGCTACAATTGTCACTGCTTTTTCCCGTATCCGTAAAGGACAAGAACCTGTTGCTCCGAAAAAAGAGCTTGGCTACGCAGCGAATTTCCTTTATATGTTAAATGGCGAAGAGCCGGAAGATATTGCAATAGAAGCGTTCAACAAGGCACTAGTGCTGCATGCAGACCATGAATTGAATGCATCTACTTTCACTGCACGTGTTTGTGTTGCGACACTATCCGATATGTATTCCGGAATTACTGCTGCAATCGGTGCCCTGAAAGGACCTCTCCATGGCGGCGCTAATGAGCAAGTAATGAAAATGCTTACTGAAATCGGCTCAGAAGACAAAGTGGAAGATTATATCCGCGAAAAATTAAACAATAAAGAAAAAATCATGGGGTTCGGACATCGCGTATACCGCAAAGGTGACCCTCGTGCAAAACACCTTCGCGAAATGTCTAAAAAATTGACTTCACTCCGCGGAGAAGAGAAATGGTATAATATGTCCGAGAAGATCGAATCAATCGTTACTGGCGAGAAGAAATTGCCGCCAAACGTTGATTTCTATTCGGCTTCGGTATATCATTCACTTGGGATCGATCATGATTTATTCACACCTATTTTTGCAGTATCCCGCTGTTCAGGCTGGACGGCTCATATTTTGGAGCAATACTCCAACAATCGATTGATTCGTCCACGCGCAGAATATGTTGGTCCAGATATGCAAAAATATGTGCCAATCAATGAACGATAATTTGTAAGGTTATTCAAAAGACATTCTGTCGATTTGAATGAGTTTACAAGGAAATACTTCGGGGCGGTATCCTCAGTATACCGGCCCTCTCATTTTGAAATGGAGGAATAGAAAATGGCAAAAATCACAGTAAATAACGGCGTTCTTAATGTGCCGGATCACGCAACGATTCCATTCATCATCGGGGACGGAACTGGCCCGGACATTTGGCATGCAGCATCCCGCGTAATGGAAGCGGCTGTTGAAAAAGCTTATGATGGCAAGAAAAAAATTGAGTGGAAAGAAGTTCTTGCTGGAGAAA
This sequence comes from Sporosarcina sp. USHLN248, assembly GCF_037144575.1. Taxonomy (NCBI): domain Bacteria; kingdom Bacillati; phylum Bacillota; class Bacilli; order Caryophanales; family Caryophanaceae; genus Sporosarcina; species Sporosarcina sp. USHLN248. The sequence goes on along the minus strand of NZ_JBBCZC010000014.1, from coordinate 40,101 downwards.
AAGCATTCAACGAAACTGGCGAATGGCTTCCACAAGAAACGCTTGATACGATCGAAGAATATTTGATTGCAATTAAAGGACCTTTGACAACTCCAATCGGTGGTGGATTCCGTTCATTGAACGTTGCACTTCGCCAAGAGTTGGACCTTTACACTTGCCTGCGTCCTGTACGTTATTTCGAAGGTGTTCCTTCTCCTGTTAAACGTCCAGAAGACTGCGATATGGTCATCTTCCGTGAGAACACAGAAGATATCTATGCAGGTATTGAATACAAAGAAGGCTCCGATGAAGTAAAGAAATTGATCTCATTCCTTCAAAATGAAATGGGTGTTAACAAAATCCGCTTCCCTGAAACATCAGGTATTGGTATTAAACCAGTTTCTGAGGAAGGTACAAAACGCCTTGTTCGCGGTGCGCTTAACTATGCACTTAAAGAAGGCCGTAAATCATTAACGCTTGTACACAAAGGAAACATCATGAAGTTTACAGAAGGTGCATTCAAAAACTGGGGCTACGAAGTTGCTGAGCAAGAGTTTGGCGATAAAGTGTTCACTTGGAACCATTACGATCAAATTAAAGAAGCTGAAGGTACAGACGCTGCGAACAAAGCACAAGCTGACGCAGAAGCTGCGGGCAAAATCATCGTAAAAGATGCGATTGCTGATATCTTCCTTCAACAAATCTTAACTCGTCCAAATGAGTTCGATGTTGTTGCAACGATGAACTTAAACGGCGACTATATTTCTGATGCACTTGCTGCACAAGTTGGCGGTATCGGTATCGCACCTGGCGCGAACATCAACTACGTTACAGGACATGCTATTTTCGAAGCAACTCACGGTACTGCTCCAAAATATGCTGGTCTTGACAAAGTGAACCCATGTTCAGTATTGCTTTCAGGTGTTATGATGCTTGAGCATATGGGATGGAACGAAGCAGCGGACATGATCACAGCTTCTATCGAAAAGACAATTGCGTCTAAAGTTGTTACTTACGACTTCGCACGTCTAATGGATGGCGCGAAAGAAGTTAAAACATCTGAATTCGCGGATGAATTGATTAAAAATCTGTAAATCGTTAAAGTTATAGACATGCTGCGCTTTTAATCGGCTGTCTGATCAGTAAGGGGGAGCAAGTCTCCCCCTTTATACATATCGAATCAAAAAAGGAGAGTTTTGCCATGACAATGAAACGTAAAAAAGTCTCAGTAATTGGTTCTGGATTTACAGGAGCAACAACTGCATTTCTGCTTGCACAAAAAGAGCTATGCGACGTTGTATTAGTTGATATTCCACAAATGGAAAATCCGACAAAAGGAAAAGCGTTAGACATGCTTGAAGCAGGTCCTGTCCAAGGTTTCGATGCGAATATTATCGGCACTTCGGACTATGCAGAAACGAAAGACTCTGACATCGTCATCATTACAGCTGGAATTGCCCGCAAACCGGGAATGAGCCGAGATGACCTTGTTCAAACGAATCAAAAAGTCATGAAAGCTGTAACAAGCGAAATTGTAAAGCATTCTCCAAACACAACAATTATTGTGTTGACGAACCCAGTCGATGCAATGACATATACAGTATACAAAGAATCTAACTTCCCGAAAGAACGTGTTATCGGTCAATCGGGAGTATTGGATACAGCCCGTTTCCGCACATTCGTTTCACAAGAATTGAATCTATCCGTCAAAGACGTTACTGGATTTGTTCTTGGGGGACATGGAGACGATATGGTACCGCTTGTTCGGTATTCGACAGCTGGCGGGGTGCCTCTTGAAAAATTGATACCTGCTGAACGACTCGAAGAAATCGTAGAACGCACTCGAAAAGGTGGCGCCGAAATCGTTAATTTGCTTGGAAATGGTTCAGCGTATTATGCACCTGCCGCGTCGCTTGTTGAAATGGCAGAAGCGATTCTGAAAGACCAAAAACGAGTATTGCCTTCCATTGCTTATCTCGAGGGCGAATATGGAATGGAAGGCATTTATCTTGGTGTTCCAACTGTGCTTGGAGCAGGCGGTATCGAGAAAATTATAGAACTTGAATTGACGGATGATGAAAAAGCAGCACTATCGAAATCCGCGGATTCTGTGAAAGCCGTCATGAAGGTTCTAACATAATAATTGGAAAACCGGGAAGCCGTTTTGGCTTTCCGGTTTTTTAGTGATTTGTAGATGTTATGCGCTAATTAACCGCATTCATGAGTTTTTGCGACGATTTCTACGTTTAAGTTAGTGGTTTAAGTGTGTAAACGAAAATTTTTGAGTACTTGGCGTGTGTTATATGTAATGAATCGTCTATATGAGCAGTTCAGCATTTCTTAAACAGAGATGTGGAGTAGTGACGCCATTGCTTGCACTTTTCGGAACTTTATTGATACACTTTGAGTATCAACATTCTATTTTAGGAGTTAAGGGGGAGTAGTTTTTGATATTAGGGAAAAAAAGGCGGGTCGGCCGAAAGATTGACGAAATTGCTGTCGGTGAAAAGCTGAAGCTGACGGAGAAGATCGAGGATAAGGATTTACTGTTATACCTCGGATTGACGAATGACGCCAACCCATTATATATTCAGCATGATTATGCATCGCAGACACCATTTGAAAAGCCGATCGTTCCTACGATTATGTTGACGGGCATTATTACTTCTGCCATATCAAAATACTTACCTGGTCCCGGTTCACATATCGTAAAGCAAAATTTAAATTTTCCAGAGATCGTTTACCATTATGAAACAATTGAGTTTTTATTTGAAGTGATGCAAGTAGAAGTGGAAAAAAATATGATAACAGTTTCTGTGAATGCGAAAAACGAGGATGGTAAAGCTGTCATTGAAGGCACTGTTACAATTTTGCCGCCAGTAGTCGAAGAGAACTTGACATCTCGTGCATTGGATAATTTTTGATCATCATATTAGATAGAGAGCAAGGGAGATGGAGAAAATCGGTAGCAAAATCTTGATTGTGGACGATGAGCAGCCTATTTTGACGTTGCTTGAATACAACTTGAAGCAGTCCAACTTTGAGACAGTTAAAGCGTCCGATGGTGAAGAGGCCATATTGATGGTAGAAAATGAAAATCCGGATTTGATATTATTGGATTTGATGTTGCCCAAAATGGACGGTATTGAAGTATGTAAATATTTAAGGCAGCGGTCCATTAATACACCGATCATAATGCTTACTGCTAAAGGTGAAGAACCCGATAGAATTTTGGGTCTTGAGATTGGCGCTGACGATTATATGACGAAACCATTTAGCCCAAGAGAAGTCGTAGCGCGCGTAAAAGCTGTTCTGCGGCGCACGACCGACCGGACAGGCATTGATGAGGAAGAGAGTCAAGTATTGCGTTCAAGAGAGTTATCAGTTCATCCTGATCGATATGAGGTCTATTTAAATGGAAATGCGTTGGATTTTACTCCTAAAGAGTTTGAGTTGCTCGTGTATTTTATGCAAAATAAAAATCGTGTATTGTCGCGCGATCAATTATTAAGTGCAGTATGGAATTATGACTTTGCAGGCGATACAAGGATTGTAGATGTCCATGTGAGCCATTTGCGTGACAAAATAGAAGAAAATACGAAGAAACCCGTATTCATAAAGACAGTAAGAGGCATCGGCTATAAATTCGAGGAGCAGAAAAGTTGATGAGAGGATTTTACTCGCGATTATTCATTGCATTTGCTGTTTTGCTATTCATTTTGTTAACTGGTCTTGGCGTTGTCCTTGGCCAGTTTTTCCATATAGTAGACATAAAAGCTGACGCGATTGTTCAGAGAAAGTATTCGCAATATTTATTTGTTCTTATAGTTGTCACTTATATTATTTCATTATTTTTCGCGGCACGGATCATTAAACATTTTACTAAGCCAATTGACTCGGTTGCAGAAACGGCAGAAAAAATTGCATCCGGTGATTATTTAGCTAGAACACCATTAGTACAGGATGCTCAGCAGGATAGATTAGCGCTGTCCATTAATCAAATAGCGAGAAACTTGCATGAAATGTCCATCATGCGTGGTATGGAAAAAGAGCGTTTGAAAACTTTGATTGAAAGTATGGGAAGCGGGCTGCTTATGTTCGGCAGAGAAGGCTCGGTCAACTTATTGAACGGTGTATTTGAAAACACTTTCGGCTATACAAAAGACGAATTGATCGGGAAGCCATTTAAAGACATCGGTCTGCCGACTAATATTGAGAAGATAATTGAAGATGTTTTTTTAACCGAAGAAGCTCAAGAAAAGCAAGTTAAACATGGTCAAACATTTTTAAGTGTCTATGGTGCCCCAGTTATCGGAAAACATGGAAATTGGCTAGGGATTATTGTCGTTTTGCATGATATAACGGAGCTCATACGATTAGAGGAAGTGAGAAAGGATTTTGTCGCAAATGTGTCTCATGAATTGAGAACGCCAATTACATCGATAAAAGGGTTTACTGAAACGTTATTGGATGGTGCGATGGCTGAGCAAAATGTATTAAAGGAATTTCTTGAAATTATACAAAAGGAAAGCAATAGGCTTCAGCTGTTAGTCGATGATCTTCTTGAGTTATCTGGCATTGAAAGAGAAGGATTCGATTTGCACATCTCAAAGGTCACAGTTGCCGAGGTTATTCAAGATGCCATCAATATCGTTTCGGGTAAGTTGATTCGAAAAGATATGTCGATTGAAATGAATGATTTTTCACAAATTACATTTGAAGTCGACCGGGACCGTCTTATTCAAGTTATGGTCAATTTATTGTCCAATGCGATTAACTACTCAAAAGAACATACAACGATTCGAATAAACATAACTGAATCCGATCGGGAAGTTATCATTGAAGTGAAGGATGAAGGAATTGGAATTAAACAAGATGAATTGCCTCGTCTATTTGAACGTTTTTATCGAGTGGACCGAGCGAGAAGTAGGGAATCCGGCGGCACCGGTTTAGGCCTCGCAATTGTGAAACACCTTATTGAAGCGCATGGGGGACATGTAGCTGTAGAAAGTGAGATTGGCGTTGGCACATCATTTTTTATAGTATTGCCTAAGGGATCTGAAAAATAATTTTACAGAAAACAAAGGAAGCATTATAAACTGAAAAAGGAGCGAATTCTATTCGATATTGAATAGAATATGCTTCTTTTTTACTGACGAAGAAGGCGTCGTGTTCATTAATTGGTAGTATTAGGAGGTGCTACTACTGCGAGGAAGCAAAATTTTATAGAAGGATATCAAAGTATTGGGAGCATATCCGAGGAGCTTGAAGCCGAGCTTTGAGAAAAGAATTAACGATCTGCAAACAAATTGTTCGTGTTATGTACTGTTTTTCAGTGCCTCTTGAATAAGCAAATCATTTTTTTAAAGATTTAGTCGATAGTTTTTTTGAAACTTCTCGAGCATACGTCCGTAAATACGGTAGATACATAGAAGAAGGGGGATAAACATATGAGTGCAAAAAGAGCAATTGTAGCTATCGGAATGGTAGTTGCTGGCATTATTCTATTAGTCTGTGCTTTTACGACTTGGTATACAGTTGACGAATCTGAGCAGGCAGTCATTATTACATTCGGAAATGCCGATACGACTGTAACGGAGTCCGGTCTGCATTTCAAATTGCCTTGGCCGTTTCAAAACGTTGAAAAGCTTTCTAAAGAGACATTTAGTCTTCAGTTTGGTTATAAACAAAATCCTGATGGAGAGCTTGTCTCTTATGATAAAGAAACAAAAATGATTACTGGAGACGAATATATTGTGTTAGCAGATTTGATTGTCCAATGGAAAATTACAGATCCGCAAAAATATTTATTTAATGCGCAGGATCCTCAAGAAATCCTTCATGATGCGACTTCAGCTTCAATTCGCTCCATTATCGGAAGTTCCACGATCGACTCCGCATTGACAGATGGAAAAGCAGAAATTGAGGGAAAAACGCGGGATTTGCTTACGACTTTAATGAATTCGTATGATATCGGGATCTCGGTGCAAGGCGTTAAACTTCAAGATGTCGAGCTGCCGAATGCAGATGTTCGTGCTGCCTTTACAGCTGTGACGGACGCAAGAGAGACGAAGAATACGAAAATCAATGAAGCGAAAAAATATGAAAATCAGCGCGTGAACGAAGCGAAAGGTGAACGGGATGCGATTAAGTCGCGAGCAATCGGTCAAAAGACTGCCCGCATAGAGCAAGCAAAAGGGGATGTTGCTCTATTCAATGATCTCCATGCTGAATATGCGAAAAACAAATCAATTACCCGTCAACGCTTAATCATTGAAACGTTGGAGCAAGTTTTGCCTAAAGCGAAAATTTATATTATGAACGATAATGGGGAAACTTTGAAATACTTGCCCCTTCAAGAAATATCAAGACAAACACCGCCGCCGGCTGAGCAAAAATCGGAAGGGGGAGAAAACTGATGGCGAATGATAATAATCCGTTCAAAAGCATTGAGGAAAAATTCCTTGAAAAGCAAAGGGCGAAACAAAACCAAAAGAAGAATGCTGAAAAAGTAATCACTCCTAAAAAGCCTTTCAATATGAAAAAATATGTAAGATCAGCGTTAGTATTAACTGCGATTTTCGCAATTGCTGTCGTACTGCTTGCGAATGTCTTCATCGTAAAAGAAGATGAATACCGGATCGTCCGGCAATTTGGTGAAATTACACGAATCGTGAAAGAACCTGGCTTAAATATGAAAGTGCCGTTTATCCAAACGGTTTCCACATTGCCGAAAAATCAAATGACGTCCAACATATCAGAGGCGGAAATTACGACGAAAGACAAAAAGCGAATCATCGTCGATAACTATGCAGTTTGGAAAATTAATAACCCTGGTGAAATGATCTCAAACGCCAAAAATATTATTAATGCCGAAGCTCGGATGGAAGAGTTTATTTACTCGGTTATCCGAAATGAAATGGGGAAATTGAATTATGTTGATGTCGTAAATGACGAAAGTTCTTCCCGCGGCAACTTGAACGATGTTGTAACAGAAAAAGTGAATGGATTCCTTCAAGAAGGAAACTTCGGTATTGAAGTGATTGACGTGCGTATGAAACGCATCGACCTTCCAGAAGAGAATGAACATTCCATTTATACGCGAATGATTTCAGAACGTGAATCAACTGCACAAGCATATTTATCGGAAGGGGATGCCGAGAAGCAGCGAATTGAAGCTGAAACGGACCGTGAAGTGCAAGAAATGCTAGCGACTGCTAAAAAAGAAGCTGCGCTCATTCATGCAGAAGGAGAGTCTGAAGCGGCGAAAATATACAATAATGCTTTTTCGAAAGACCCTGAGTTTTACAATTTATATCGTACGCTGCAATCCTATTCAAAAACAATTGGGGAAGACACGATGATCATCTTGCCAGCAGATTCTCCATACGCAAAAATTCTAACGGGCTATTTTGAGTAAACAGAAAAAGGCAGAACCTATGGCTGTAGAATTGCCATAGGTTCTGTTTGTATTTATTGCAAAAGATTTACTTTCTTTTCAACGGCTTCAACGGCATCTTCAACTGACATGCCTTTCATAGAAACGACAGGGAAATCGAACTCATGAGTATTTCCCTCATTGATGGAACGGACGACTCCGATGTCGTATCCGGAAACCTGTTCGTCTGAATGAAACATTTTTACTTCATAACCTTTTGCACTTAGCGCTGCCATAACGTCTTCATAAGGCTGTTCCACAGCAATCTTCACCAATATACTTTTCCTCCTTTCGTAAAGTAATTGAAAGTTCTATCTTACAGTTCCCCCTATGATAAAAATTATGAACGCCTGAAAATATACTCGAACAAATGTATCGTACTTTTTTATTTATGATCGCCAACATGGTAAGATAAACTAAGATCAACATTTGAAAAATGGTTTTTAAAGCCTTGTAAAATAAGGGAGTGGTGGAGATTGGCAAAGAAAAAAATAGTGCTGTTAGATGGGAATAGCTTGGCATACCGGGCGTTCTTCGCATTGCCGCTATTAACAAATGATAGCGGTATTCATACGAATGCGGTGTATGGTTTTACAATGATGCTGCAAAATATTTTATCAGAAGAGAATCCGACACATATGCTTGTCGCATGGGATGCTGGAAAAACGACGTTTCGCCATAAAACGTATGGAGAATACAAAGGCGGACGTCAAAAGACGCCACCGGAGCTTTCAGAGCAGTTTCCCTATTTGCGCAAGCTGTTAGATGCGTATCAAATTCCGCAGTATGAATTGGATCAATATGAAGCGGATGATATTATCGGAACGTTAAGCAAAATCGGTAATGAAAAAGGCGATGAAGTGATTGTCATTTCAGGAGATAAAGATTTAACGCAACTATCAAGCAATCATACTACTGTGTATATTACACGCAAAGGAATAACGGATATTGAAAAGTACACACCTGCACACGTTATGGAGAAATACGGAATTGAACCTTTTCAAATCATTGATATGAAAGGTTTAATGGGTGATGCATCCGATAATATTCCGGGTGTTCCTGGAGTTGGGGAGAAGACAGCGTTAAAATTGTTGAAGGAATTTGGTTCGGTTGAAAATGTTTATGCTTCACTTGATAAAGTGTCGGGCAAAAAATTAAAAGAAAATTTGACCGAAAATGAAGAACAAGCATTCATGAGCAAAGAGCTCGCAACAATTGAACAAAACGCACCTCTCACTATTTCCCTTGACGAACTGCAATATGATGGGCCAAATGAAGAGCAAGTGAAGGCGATTTATCAAGATTTGAAGTTCAAGACATTATTGGAAAAAATGGCTCCGGAAGAAGCGGGAGTTCTGATGGAAGAAATTACAATACAACTTATCGAAGATCCTTCAACGATCGAGTTTAAAGATGAAATGGCGATTCATATCGAAATGGCAGATGTGAATTATTTAGATGCAGATCTTATGGGTTTAAGTCTTTCTGATGGTGAAAAGACGTACTATATTCCATTTGAACATGTTCGCAATTCAGACCAATTGAAAGCTTATTTGGAGGATGGCAAGAAAAAGAAATATGCTTCCGATTCAAAAGCTTTATATGCCTCATTATTTAGATATGGCATAAAATTGGAAGGCATCGATTTTGATCTGCTGCTTGGCGCCTATATTGGAAATCCTTCTGCAACATATACGGATGTTGCTTCTATGGTGAAAGATTTCGGCTATACGAATGTTCAATCGGATGAAGTGATATACGGCAAAGGGGCTAAAAAATCAGTTCCTGATGAGCAGACGGTTGCAGAACATGCAGGTCGAAAAGCGGAAGCTGTTTGGAAGTTGAAAGACGCGGTTGAGAAAAAGCTAAAGGAGAACGAACAATTTGATTTATATTATGAATTAGAATTGCCTTTAGCGAAAGTGTTAGGCCAAATGGAATCTACCGGTGTGAAGACAGATCTCGAGACGCTGCAGCAAATCGGGGTTGAGCTGTCCGCAAGGCTGTCAGAATTGGAATCCATTATTTATGAGATGGCAGGACAGCCTTTCAATATTAATTCACCGAAGCAATTGGGAGAGATTTTATTTGAAAAAATCGGCTTGACACCAATTAAGAAAACGAAGACAGGTTATTCAACAGCAGCCGATGTGCTTGAGAAGTTGGAAAGTGAACATGAAATTATTAGCTATATTTTGACATATCGCCAATTAGGTAAATTGAATTCGACTTATATTGAAGGACTGACAAAAGAAATCCATGAAGATGGAAAAATCCATACACGGTTCCAACAAGCGCTTACGCAAACAGGGAGACTAAGCTCCATTAACCCGAACTTGCAAAATATCCCGATCCGTTTAGAGGAAGGACGCAAAATTCGAGCGGCATTCGTCCCTTCAGAACCGGGCTGGCTCATGTTCGCAGCCGATTATTCCCAAATTGAGTTGCGTGTGTTGGCACATATTTCTCAAGATGAAAAAATGATCGCTGCATTCCGGGAAGATGCCGATATTCATACGAAAACAGCGATGGATGTATTTGGCGTCGATAAGGATGGCGTATCCTCGGACATGAGAAGGACAGCAAAAGCTGTCAATTTTGGCATTGTTTACGGCATAAGTGACTATGGCTTGTCGCAAAGCTTAAATATTACAAGGAAAGAAGCCGGGAAATTCATCGACACGTATTTGGCGTCGTTCCCAAGTGTTAAGCAATATATGGAAGACATCGTCGCAGATGCAAAAATGAAAGGCTATGTAACGACAATGATGAATCGAAGAAGGTATTTGCCAGATATTGTGAGCTCTAATTTCAATTTACGGAGCTTTGCCGAAAGGACAGCGATGAACACGCCAATTCAAGGCACCGCCGCTGATATTATTAAAAAAGCGATGATCGATATGGATAAACGTTTGAAGGAAGAAAAATTAGAGACGCGCATGCTGTTGCAAGTGCATGATGAATTAATTTTCGAAGCGCCAGAGCATGAGATAGAGAAATTACAAGAAATCGTACCGGAAGTTATGGAATCCGCAATAAAATTAGATGTTCCTCTTAAAGTGGAATGGGCTTTCGGGAAATCTTGGTATGAAACGAAGTGAGGAATGAGTATGCCTGAATTACCTGAAGTGGAAGGTGTCGTGCGGGAGCTGTCACCGGCTTCATCAGGAAGGACTGTTGCAAAAGTGACAGTCTCTGAAGTTGTGAAAGCATCAAAAGAATTAGGAAAAGAAGCGATCGTTAAAGGAATTACATTGGAAGATTTTATTGCCGAAATGGCTGGTGCAACGATTATGGACGTTACAAGAAGGAGTAAGTACATTTATTTCCATCTCGTAAAAGAAGGCGAGGCGCATTTGTTGGTTAGCCATTTAGGGATGACGGGAGCTTGGTTCGTTGTAGACACTTTAGACGATGTTACAGAGAAGAAGTTTAGGAACCATATGCATGTCATCTTTGAAATGGCTGACGGTGGACTCTTAGTGTATTCCGATATACGTCGCTTCGGTGAGTTGCGCCTGCTGCGTCAAGAAGGTGACTACCCGCCTTTATTGAAAATGGCGCCAGAGCCTTTTGAAGAAGATGCGATAGAGCATTTTATCGCTATGGCGAGTACTCCGAAATTTGCCCGTAAACCGATTAAAGAAGTTATTATGGATGGCCATGTCATCTCCGGCTGCGGCAATATTTACGCAACGGAAGCCCTTTTCAAAATGAAAATCCATCCTAACCGGACAACCGATCGAGTGAGCGAAAAGAGGAAAAGAGAATTATTTAAAGTCATCGTCGATATTTTACAAGAAAGCATTCATGCCGGTGGGAGTTCTATTTCAGATTATCGCAATATAAATGGACAAGCAGGCACAATGCAAGATCGTTTGAAAATGTACGGTAAGAAAGTGTGCACCGTTTGCGGAAAAGAGACGAAAAGCTTGAAAATCGCAGGCAGAACATCCGTCTATTGCCCTTCTTGCCAGAGATGAGGAGCGTATGTCAATGATTATAGGATTGACGGGCAGTATCGCAACAGGAAAAAGCACGGTTGCGAACATGTTAAGGGCAAAAGGCTTTCCGATTGTCGATGCTGATGTCATTTCGCGTGAAATAGTAGAGCCGGGTAGCCCTGTGTTAAAGGAAATATCGGAAGCTTTTGGAGAGGGCGCGTTACGGGAAGATGGCACAATGAATCGTGAATGGATCGGCGCAAGGATTTTTGGGGATGAAACAGAGCGTCAAAAGCTCAATCGGATTATGCACCCTGCAGTAAGAAAAGAGATGCTCCGCCAAAAGGATGAATGGCTTGGCAAGGGAGCGCAGATAGTCATCATGGATATCCCGCTATTATTTGAAAGCAAGCTTCAGCATTTTGTCGACAAAATCCTTGTCGTCTCGGCAAGTCCAAAAGTGCAGAAGGAAAGGCTGATGGCGAGGAATCATCTCACTGAAGAAGAGGCTGATGATCGCATTCATTCGCAACTGCCTATTGCTGAAAAGGAAAGCGGGGCTGATGCGGTTATTTATAATGACGGCACATTAAAAGAAACGGAAAAGCAATTGGATCAAATTTTAATAGAATGGCAAGCGCAATTCTGAAAAATAGAACATTGTTAATCTGTTCACAAACACTATGCGTCCAATTAAAATATGTTATACTAATTATCGGATTAACGATAAAAAGTATAACATCATCAGGAGGATTTATTCATGACAACTTCAATTGCCATAAACGGGTTTGGCCGAATCGGACGCATGGTCTTCCGACAAATGATTATGGAGGACAGCTTGAATGTTGTAGCGGTGAATGCGTCTTATCCATCTGAAACGCTTGCTCATTTGATTAAGTATGACACAATTCATGGAGCTTTTGACGGTGAAGTCGTTGCGGAGGAAGATGCGCTTGTCATTAATGGCAAACGGGTGAAATTGATAGCTGAACGCGATCCATCCAAGCTTCCTTGGAAAGAATTAGGCGTTGATATCGTTGTTGAAGCGACAGGCGTCTTCAATGCACGCGATAAAGCAGCGTTGCATTTGGATGCTGGCGCGAAAAAAGTCATTTTAACTGCTCCGGGCAAAAACGAGGATGTAACAATCGTTTTGGGCGTTAATGATGATAAATTAGACATCGATCAGCATGATGTCATCTCGAATGCGAGCTGCACGACGAACTGCCTTGCGCCAGTTGCGAAAGTATTGAATGATACATTCGGCATCGAAAATGGTTTAATGACAACTGTGCATGCTTATACAAATGACCAAAAGAACTTGGATAATCCTCATAAGGATCTTCGCCGTGCTCGTGCATGTGCGCAATCGATCATACCGACATCTACAGGTGCTGCGAAAGCTCTTTCTCTCGTATTGCCTGAACTGGAAGGTAAAATTCATGGCATGGCGCTTCGTGTTCCAACACCGAACGTTTCTTTAGTCGATCTCGTTGTCGACTTGAAAAAGGACGTAACTGTGGAAGCGGTGAACGACGCTTTCAAACAAGCGGCAGCAAATGAATTATCCGGCATCCTTCGCTTTACGACAGAGCCGTTAGTATCGATCGACTTCAACACGACGACAGAATCCGCAACGATTGATGGTCTTTCAACAATCGTTATGGGCGACCGAAAAGTGAAAGTGCTTGCTTGGTATGACAATGAGTGGGGCTATTCCGCACGTGTTGTGGGCTTGACTAAAAAAGTGGCTGAAGCGTTAACTGCTAAGGTCAATGCGTAAGTGATTAAAAACCGTAATAGAACCGGCGAAAAGCCATATACTTCTCACAATTGAGAGGTGTATGGCTTTTTTATCGTCTATGTAATTGCTCGAAAAGAAAATCGTTATTCGCAATCTCTGCCAAAATTCCATTGGAACTCTCCAGTTTCGACAGAATTCTGTTATAATCAATATACTATACGAAAATGCGGGGGAACAAAAAATGATATGTCCAGCTTGTCATTATAATGGCACCCGGGTCATCGATTCCAGGCCCGCGGAAGAAAATCGATCAATTAGAAGACGCCGGGAATGTGAAAAATGTGCTTTTCGTTTCACTACATTTGAAAAAGTCGAGGAAATGCCACTCGTTGTTGTGAAAAAGGACGGTACACGTGAAGAGTTCAACGGTGAAAAACTTTTAAGAGGTCTCATCCGCGCGTGCGAAAAACGACCAGTCGATTTGGAGGCGCTCCATAAAATCGTCTATCTGATCGAAAAAGAATTGCGAAGCGCGGGCATTGTGGAGATCAAATCAGAAGATGTTGGTGAAATGGTCATGGAAAAATTAGCAGATGTAGATGAAGTGGCGTACGTCCGATTTGCATCGGTATATCGCCAATACAAAGATATTAACGTTTTCATCGAAGAATTGAAGAACTTGCAAAACAAGAAATCATAAATTGTAGGAAAAAGGAGGCGGCCGGATCGCATGCTATATGAGGAGCTGCAACCGATTGACATCTTCAGAATCAAGTTGGCACAACCGTTTTCGGACTATGACCGGCAACTCCTGACATTATTTTATCAACCTTTGATCGGTCCAGATGCGATGAGCCTATTCATGTCCCTTTGGTCAGATGCAGAAGGAGACCAAGATGCAGAGCATAATCATTATTATTTGATGAATTTGCTTACAATGCCATTGGGTCGTATTTTTGAAGCTAGGATATCTTTAGAGGCAATAGGGCTACTGCGGACATATTGCAAAAGGGAAGTGAATGACCGAACTTTCCTTTACGAGCTTCTGCCGCCTTTGGATGCAAAAACATTTTTGGATGATCCACTATTGTCCACATTCCTTTTCAGTAAAATTGGAGAGCAAGCATACCGGAATTTACGTGCCCGTTTTTTGGATGACAACAGAATAGATGAAGGTTATGAGGAAGTATCGAGAACCTTCTTGGATGTATATAAGCCGATAAGATATGGAGTTTCAGAAGATTTGGAGGATACCGGGGCGATTAAAGGAAGAATCGAATCCAACGGTATTCCTTTTGCTCATTCTGATTTTGATTATCAACTGATGTGTTCGGGATTATCGGAGCAAATGGTGCCTAAAGCGTCGCTCGCCATGCTATCGAAAGAATTGGTCGAGAAATTGGCATTTCTTTATTCATTGACGCCAATCGATATGCAGAAGGTTATTATGATGGCTTTGGATGAAAACAACTTGCTTCCAGAAGATAGAGTTCGAAAGGCAGCAGTCGATTATTATAAGATGAATATATCCAAATCAGCGCCAAAACTTGAAAAAGTGTTTTCGAAAGAACGCATGATACCTCTAGAAGAGCCGAAAACGCGTGAGGATAAATTCATTCATTACTTAGAAAATACTCCACCGCGTGAAATGCTAAGGGATTACACGGGCAATGAACCGCTTCCAGTGGATGTTGAACTTGCGGAACGACTCGTCACAGTCCATGGCTTTCCAGTTGGAGTCGTAAATGTGCTGTTGCATTATGTCATCATTCGCAATGACGGTAAAATTACGAAAAACTATGCGGAAAGAATTGCATCGCATTGGAAAAACAAAAAGATTATGACTGCAAAACAAGCGATGGAAATTTCAAGAAAAGAGCATGACCAATATTTAAAATGGCAAAACGAAGGAAGCAAAAAAACAACTTCTCGGAAGCCTTCAAGAGAGGAAAAGGTTCCGGAATGGTTTTACAATGAAGAAAAAGATCAACAACCTGCTTCTGATTCAGATCCGTCCATTGACGAAAAACGCAAGCAGCTGCTTGAAAAATTAGAAGCGATGAAAAGCGGGGTGAAATCATAATGGAACCGATCGGCAACACTTTGAAACGTGTAATAAATGCATCTTCTTTAACCGCAAGATATGAAGAACTTCGCAATGAAGTAATGGAATCTCCGGGAGTGCAGGAATTCATTTTAGACCATTCCCAAGAGATTGACAAAACAGTTGTCGATAAAAGTCTTGGTAAATTATATGAATATGCAACCGCTTCGCATCATTGCGACCAATGTCCGAATATTGAAGGGTGCATCAATGTCATGAAAGGTTTTGAACCGAAATTAGTGCTTTCCCGCGGTTATATTGATCTTGATTATGTAAAATGTCCGAACAAATTGATCGACGAAGAAAAGCGTAACGTCACAAACATGATCGATAGCATGTATATGCCGAAAGACGTAATGGAAGCGCGGCTTCATGATATTGACCTCGAACATGATCCGAGCCGCGTATTAGTCGTGGAAGCTTGTGCTCAGTTTTTGAGCGCAATTGGCGAAGATGGCAGTTTACCTGAACGAGGCTTATATATACACGGTCCTTTTGGAACAGGGAAATCTTATATTATTGGTGCGTTGGCTAACGAATTGGCACATCGTCAAATACGGACAGTAGTTGTTTACATTCCTGAGTTTTTAAGGGAGATGAAGCAATCGATCCAAGACCAGACGCTGAATGAGAAAATTGATTTTGTAAAGAAAGCAAAAGTGCTTATGTTGGACGATTTTGGTGCGGAAACGATGTCTGCATGGGCAAGGGATGAAGTTTTAGGAACGATATTGCAATATCGCATGTCTGAAAAACTGCCGACGTTTTTCACGTCAAACTTCAATTATGATGAATTGCAGCACCATTTATCCTATACGCAGCGTGGAGAAAAGGAAGTCGTCAAAGCGGGGCGCATTATGGAGCGAATCAAGACAATAAGCCGTCCAATCCAATTGAAAGGCAAAAACCGGCGGACCCAATAATATTGTAAAAGGTACCACTTGCAATTTCGCTTCTTCCTATTTATAATAATGGTTATTAATTATCTAAAAATAAAATGCATTGAAAAGGACAACAATCGGTTGATCAACCGTACAGAGAGTGGGGACAATGGCTGGAAGCCCTGCAGGAAGGATCATCGATTTACCACCTTGGAGCAGCATCAGTGAACATTGAAGTAGCTGATGACGGACCCGGCCCGTTAGCCGTATCGAGCTTCGTCTTTCCGGTAGCCCCGGATAGAAGGAAGAAGGGTGGAACCGCGAGCTATAGCTTCGTCCCTTTATTGGGATGGGGCTTTTTTGTTTGCAAAAAAATGATAAGGAGTGTTTGTTATGTCAGAAAATATCGAACTGAAATTTCCAGATGGAGCGGTAAAAGAGTTTCCGAAAGGCGCTACAACTGAGGAAGTGGCAGGTTCCATTAGTCCTGGACTGCGCAAAAGTGCATTAGCCGGAAAAATTGGTGAGCGGCTGATTGATTTAAAAACGCCGATTGAAGAAAATGGAGACATTGCGATTATTACACCACAATCTCCGGAAGCGCTTGAAATTTTGCGCCATAGTACCGCTCATCTGCTTGCACAAGCAGTAAAGCGTAAATTCCCGGATGCGAAATTAGGCATCGGTCCAGTTATTGAAAACGGTTTTTATTATGATATTGATTCACCGACTCCAATAACTGCTGAAGACCTTCCTGAGCTTGAAAAAGAAATGAAACGGATCATCGGCGAAAACTTGCCGATTGTTCGCCATGACGTTTCTCGAGAAGAAGCAGAAAAACGTTTTAAAGAAATTGACGATCCATATAAGCTTGAATTGTTGGAAGCGATCCCTGAAGGGGAGCAAGTTTCCATTTACGAGCAAGGTGAATTTTTCGACCTATGCCGCGGTATCCATGTTCCATCGACAGGTAAATTGAAAGAGTTTAAACTGCTAAGCATTGCAGGAGCTTATTGGCGAGGAAATTCTGATAATAAAATGCTGCAACGGATTTACGGCACAGCTTTCTTCAAAAAAGAAGAACTTCAAGAACATCTTCGTATGCTTGAAGAGGCGAAGGAACGTGACCACCGTAAAATCGGTAAAGAGCTGAATTTGTTTACAAACTCACAAAAGGTTGGACAAGGTTTGCCTCTATGGCTACCAAAAGGCGCTACTATCCGCCGCATCGTTGAACGCTATATTGTCGACAAAGAAGAAAAGTTAGGTTATCAGCATGTTTACACACCAGTATTAGGTAGCAAATCATTATATGAAACATCCGGTCACTGGGGGCATTATCAGGATGGCATGTTCCCTGTTATGAGCATGGACAACGAGGATTTGGTTCTTCGTCCGATGAACTGCCCTCACCATATGATGATTTACAAAAACGGCATCCACTCATACCGTAATTTGCCGGTCCGTATTGCAGAGTTAGGGATGATGCACCGCTATGAAATGTCCGGTGCACTTTCGGGATTGCAGCGTGTACGCGGAATGACTTTGAATGACGCGCATATTTTCGTGCGGCCCGATCAAATTAAAGACGAGTTCCGTAGAGTAGTGGAGCTCATCATTGAAGTATATAAAGACTTTAACATTACGGATTATTCATTCCGCTTATCGTATCGTGACCCTGAGGATACAGAAAAATATTACGATGACGATGAAATGTGGGAGCACGCACAACGTCTGTTAAAAGAAACTATGGACGAAATGGGCCTTGAATATGTGGAAGCAATCGGTGAAGCGGCATTCTATGGTCCAAAATTAGACGTACAAGTGAAAACAGCAATCGGTATGGAAGAAACATTATCGACAGCGCAGCTTGACTTCTTGCAACCTGAACGTTTTGAGCTGACTTACATCGGAGAAGATGGAAAACAGCATCGTCCGGTTGTAATCCACCGTGGTGTCGTATCAACAATGGAACGCTTCATCGCATTCCTAATCGAGGAATACAAAGGTGCATTCCCGACATGGCTTGCGCCTATCCAAGTCGAAATGATTCCGGTATCTCCTGATGCGCACCTAAACTACGCAAATGAACTGAAAGATAAGCTTGTCGCTGCAGGAATCCGCGTTGATCTTGACAGCAGAGACGAAAAGTTAGGCTACAAAATCCGTGAAGCGCAAGTCCAAAAAATTCCTTACATGTTAGTATTGGGCGATAAAGAAGTCGAATCTGGGGAAGTAAATGTCCGTAAATACGGCGAACAAAAATCCGAAAGTATGCCATTCGACGAGTTTTTAAAAGAGCTGCAGGAGACAATTGCCAATAAAAACTGATCTCATATAAATGGTTTTATCTTACTTGTACAGGATGGTTCATTGAAGATGACCCAACTGCTTTGCAGATCGGCTGCTGTATTGAAAGTGATACAGTAGTCTTTCTGCAAGAAATTACTCACACTCATTGTCACTGAAGGATCGTCAAGCAAACAAAAATGATTTTGTAATTGTTTTGTTCCAATGCTCCGTCATTCAGACAGTTTGGTATGTACTGTCTGTTACTTGCAGTGCTGGCGACATCTCGGGGATATTATAGTCCAGTCCAATGATACAATGGACGGATCGCATGGTCTTCGGAAATCATGCGTTATAGAGGAAAGCCACTATTTTAGAAGTGGAATCCTAAGTTGATTAATCAAACAGGGGCTCTAAAAGTGATCATCAATGGCTGCAGTCTTATGCAATGTGAAGGGTATTTAAATGCTTTCATAGAATGTAGAAGCAATTTATCTTTATTATTGACTCTGCAAAACACACATGCTATACTTATTTAGGTTAATGAATACAGTTTGTGGTATAAGAAGGAGCTACCCGCTTCTCACCTGATTGACGCTTACAAGTTGTTGACAGGTCAGCACATTAGTGAACGTGCCGTGCATTTATGCACGTAACACATACGCGGGTAGACAACTTATTGCTTGTCTACTTTTTTTATTGTCCAAATCAATGGCAACAGCCTTAAAGCTGTAGCCATATGCTATCAAAATTGAATGGACTGTGGGACCCCCCTCCCCGTCAATTGGTGGGGTGGTATACCCAAACCGTGTATTCGCGAGACATTATCCGGAGGTGGATTACTATTAGCAAAGACATGTACGTAAACGAGGGCATCCGTGCCCGCGAGCTTCGACTGATCGACCATAACGGCGACCAGCTCGGCATCAAATCCCGCAATGAGGCACTTGATATTGCAGCACGCGCGAATTTGGACCTCGTCCTTGTCGCTCCGCAAGCAAAACCCCCAGTAGCTCGTGTCATGGACTATGGGAAGTTCAAGTTTGAGCAGCAAAAGAAAGAACGTGAAGTGAGACGGAACCAAAAGGTCATCAACGTCAAAGAAGTGCGGTTAAGCCCAACCATTGACGAGCATGACTTCCAAACAAAACTTCGCAACGCTATTAAATTCTTGCAAGCCGGCGACAAGGTGAAAGCATCCATCCGTTTCCGCGGACGTGCTATTACACATAAAGAAATCGGTCAACGTGTTTTAGACCGCTTTGCCGAGGAATGCAAGGAAGTATCTACGGTTGAAGTGAAACCGAAAATGGAAGGCCGGAGCATGTTCCTAATACTTGCACCGACTGCCGAAAAAAAGTAACACGAACGATTTAGGAGGAACAGATCATGCCAAAAATGAAAACTCACCGCGGATCCGCAAAACGTTTCAAAAAAACAGCAACTGGTAAAGTGAAACGCGGCCGCGCTTATACAAGTCACCTTTTTGCAAACAAGTCCACTAAAGCGAAACGCCACTTGCGTAAAGCTTCACTTGTTTCTTCTGGAGACTACAAACGTATCCGTGAAATGATCACTTACATGAAATAATTCATCGAATTACCGTTCAATAAATCTGGCGGTCCAGCATGAGATAGCGTCTGTGCCGTGATTTTTGAGCTTCACATTACAACATTCTTATAGGAATAGCAGGAGGTAATTACTATGCCACGCGTAAAAGGTGGAACAGTGACGCGAAAGCGCCGTAACCGAGTATTAAAATTAGCTAAAGGCTATTTTGGATCTAAACATAGACTTTATAAAGTAGCAAACCAACAGGTCATGAAATCATTCAACTATGCATACCGTGACCGTCGCCAGAAAAAACGTGATTTCCGCAAGCTTTGGATCACTCGTATTAACGCTGCTGCTCGCATGAATGGCATCTCTTACAGCACAATGATGCACGGCTTGAAAGTAGCTGGCATCGAAGTGAACCGTAAAATGCTTGCTGACCTTGCAGTAACAGATGCTCAAGCATTCGCTCAACTTGCAGAAACAGCAAAAAAATCAGTTGCAAAATGATTGATTTAAGAAAATCCCGCTTCTGGAGCATTTCCGGAAACGGGATTTTTTACTGTTCATTTTCATGCATTTAGAGATACTGAATCTATTTTTTATGAAAAAGATACATAGTAATCCGTTCTTCTTTCTTAATGAAATCAATAAAGTATAAAATAGGGGCAGGAGATGAAAAACGAATGAAACTTATAGTGCTTTCATGGATACTTTTCGCATCTATTTGGACTTTTTTCACGATGGGCTATGACAAACGCCAAGCAAGACGGAAACAGAGAAGGGTACCTGAAAATACGCTTTGGATCCTATCGATTTTTGGGGGAGGTATCGGGGCTTATATCGGCATGATTGTTTTTCGTCATAAAACAAGGCATACTGCGTTTCGGATCGGGTTTCTTCTATTGGCGATCATCTATACAATGGCCATCTTTTATTGTTTAGGGTTTACTATGGGCAAACTGCAAATTGCATGACAGCCTTTCCAGTAATGAGCCATAGTTGTTGCTACGCTTTTTAAACAAATTATGAAACTTTAAAAAGACTGTAGAAAAAGAACAAAGAACATTCTCTACAGTCTGGCCGGCAATCAATGGTTTTTCATCAATTTTTCAATCGGGTTTTTCCAGTTGATTTCTGCATTTGGATAGTTCGATTTAATTTCAGAGCTTAAAAACTGAAAATCATCTTTCGTTAACCCCATAAGTTTAGTCTCATCCTTCACCCACACGAAAATAGAGACAACTTCAAAAGCACTCTCAGTTGTGCCTAAATATTTTTCACCTTCGAATAAGGCGCCTTTATACGTAATGAAAAAATTCTTTCTTACATTTTTCACATCATCATAGAAATAATATTTTTCTTGTTCATATGCTTCGTCCAATTTCCGTTTCGGATCAGTTAAGAAACGGATTCCGCGGTAAAAAAGGTAAATGACGAACGCAATAATAATAACGCGGATTAGCAGTCCAACCATAACAGTATCCCCTCACAAATGTAGATATAGTCTTTACCTTATACGAATGAGAATCTGTTTGGTTTCAAGATAATAAAATTTTAATGAAATATAGGTAAAAAAATTGAACGATGTAGCAATGGTGTTTTACAAATGAAATCTTAATCCGATATAAAAATAGCGACGATCAGTTTTGGAGGAGAGCAAATGCAACTATCAACATTATTTTCAATGCAAAGGGAACTGGACACTTTCATCGAGAAAAATCAACAAGTGAACAAGGATGTCTTCTTTGAAAAAGGATTAGCGCTACTCGTCGAATTATCCGAGTTGGCAAATGAAAGCAGGTGCTTTAAATTTTGGAGTACGAAAGGTCCGTCAGAAAAAGATGTGATTCTTGAGGAGTATGTAGATTCGATTCATTTCTTATTATCGCTTGGAATTGAAATAGGACTGGATTCTCTCAGTGAATGGCCCGAGGATGAAGAGGTGATAGGTGATTTGACCCACTTGTTTATAGAAACATCAAATGCAATACACCAATTTTTATTGAAAAAGGATATGGTGAGCTATAAGAAGGTATGGGTTCATTATGGTGGGATAGCAAAAAAATTATGTTTTACCTACGATGAAATCATCAATGCATACATTGAAAAAAATGAAGAAAATTATAAGCGACAGCATTCAGGCTACTAAATATATAATAAAAATATATATTATCATTGACAAGTGCATCCAATTAAAAATAAGATGGAGATAAGTATAAAGGAGGAGGCTTTTACTGTGAATGATTGGAATAAAGAAGATTTTGGACTAAGACTAAAGTCCTTGAGAGAGCAAAGAGGTTTATCGATGATGGCATTTGGCGCTGCTATCGGCACTTCTGCAAGTCGAATTAAAGATTGGGAAAAGGGTAAAAATGCCCCTTCTGCAGCATGGATCGCAAAAATTTCTGATCGATTCAATGTTTCAACGGATGAATTAATTTTAGGAGATCCAAAAACTTCACGCGCCTTTACACCGAATAGCTCGACTAATATTGAAATGCTATTCGAGCGGCTGCGGGAAAACATATTAATGGAAAAAAACAGTGAAGAAACCTTTGAAAACTTGGATGAGTTGTATGCTGCGGTTGATGCTGCAAACAAAGAACAGTATAGAAGCGGAAAAGGAAGAAGGCTTGCTGAGCGTGAACTGCTTAGTATATTGACTGACTTGCCTAAGAAAGATGTCTTAGAATTATTGGAGTTAGCAAAGATAAAGAAACGTTGGCAATAACATAATGCCAAGGTTCGGTAGGAAATGGCTTTTCACATTTTTAATCATCATTGTCGGCATGTATATGTATTATGGAAATAGGACAATTGAAGTAACTTCGATGGATATTCATTCATCTAAAATACCACCTTCATTCAATGGTTATAAAATTGTGCAACTATCTGATGTACATGACTCGAAGTTCGGAGAGCATCATTCGGATGTAATAGAAAAAGTTGTTAATGTCGAGCCGGATGCTATTTTTATTACCGGTGACCTGATCGATCGGAATCGTTATGATTTAGAGCAAAGTTTGGATCTTGTAAATGGTTTAAAAGATATTGCTCCGATCTATTATGTTACCGGGAATCATGAGATTTCTACAAATGATCAGCTACATATCCAAGAGGAGCTTACTCGCTTAGGGGTCCATGTACTATCAGATGAATTTATGCTCATCGAAAATGCTTATGGCGAACGAATGTTGATAGGAGGGATTGAGGACCCTCTCAATAGTGTGTTAGAGGATGAAGAAGCTACTCGTATTTCGCTTAATAAAACTTTTAACGATGCTTCAGATCGTGTTTTCAAGATTTTATTGGCTCATCGGCCCGAACAGTTTGAAGTGTACGTTGACTATGATATCGACTTAATATTTAGCGGTCATACGCATGGCGGACAAATTCGATTGCCTTTTATCGGAGGAGTTTTTGCTCCTGGGCAAGGATGGTTTCCAACTTACTTGTCTGGACATTATGAAAAACAGGAAACACAAATGATTGTCAGCAGAGGATTAGGAAACAGTGTTATTCCCATTCGGCTTTTCAATCAACCAGAAATAATCGTCGTAACACTACAAGTGAATAAAGAATAAAAGCGCAGAAAGCATCCATTTGCTTATATGCGCTTTTTTGCATTCGTTCTTTATCAGATTTGTATCGATCTTTTATAGTAAGAGTTTCCGATTTATTATGATTATTCGATTGGATTGTTGTATGATAGTTATGAATTGAATAATAGAAACGCTACCATATTTTAAAGTGAGGTGGGATGGTTGAAGGCATTCGTTCATGAAAACGGTCTTTTAAAAGTTATTGAAATTGCAGATCCAATTGCTAATAAAGGAGAAGTTGTTGTTTCATTGAAAGCGGCAGGATTGAATCGCAGAGATATCAACATCCCCAAAAGACGCGGTGATGCACAGGAAGCATTGGTGTTAGGGTCTGACGGAGCAGGGATCATTGAATCGATAGGAGACGGTGTTACGGGCTGGCAAATTGGGGATGAAGTGATTATTAATCCATCCTTGCGATGGTACGACAAAAGTGATGCCCCGCCGGGTGATTTTGAAATTTTAGGAATGCCTGACAATGGGACATTTGCTGAAAAGATCGCCATTTCAGCGGAGCAAATCGAGAAAAAGCCGTCAAACCTATCTATGTTAGAATCGGCTGTCATCGCATTGTCTGGTTTAACGGGTTTTCGTGCATTATTCACGCAAGGGAACTTAAAAGCAGGAGATACAGTATTCATACCTGGAGCTGGAAGCGGCGTATCTACGTTCATGATCCAATTTGCAAAAAATGCTGGAGCACGGGTAATTACGAGTTCACGATCTGAAGCTAAACGGCAACGAGCGCTACAACTGGGGGCAGACCGTGCAATCGATACGAACGGAGATTGGCCATCTTTATTGCAAAATGAAACGATTGATCTTGTAATCGAAAGCATCGGCAGAGCTACGTTTAACCGATCATTATCGATACTTAAGTTGGGCGGTCGAATCGTTGTTTTCGGCGCGACGACCGAAGATGAAGTCGAGTTGGATTTGCGTAAATTCTTTTATGGGCAATATCAATTATATGGTTCCACGATGGGCAGTCGTGAAGAACTGCGAGAAATGTTACAGCATTTGGAGAAATACGAAGTGAAACCAATCATCGATAAGCAGTATCCGTTGGAGGAAGCAGCGCAAGCTTTTGAATACCTTGAAAAGAATGATCAGTTCGGGAAAATTGTCTTAACGTTCAATTGATAGGCCTATTTAGTTCAAAAGAAGAGAGAGGCGGGGGAAAGAATGACGGAAAAAGCGAAACCATTAACAGATTTACAAATAGCAACAGAAGCGGTCATGCAGCCAATCGGGGAAATTGCAAAGAAAGCAGGCATCCCCGAAGAGGCAGTTGAACCTTATGGACGTTACAAGGCGAAGATTGACATTGATAAGTTACCTGTTTCAAAAAAGAATGGCAAGGTTGTATTAGTGTCGGCAACAAGCCCGACGCCTGCTGGAGAAGGAAAGTCAACGGTTACTGTCGGATTAGCGGATGCCCTTTCAAAGTTAGGCGAAAAATCGATGATTGCATTGAGAGAACCTTCTTTAGGACCCGTAATGGGCATTAAAGGGGGAGCCGCAGGCGGAGGATATGCTCAAGTGCTTCCAATGGAAGAAATCAATCTGCATTTCAATGGAGATATCCATGCAATTACAACTGCGAATAATGCTTTAAGTGCAATGATCGATAACCATTTGCACCAAGGCAACGCATTAAACATTGATCCGAGGAGAATCACTTGGAAACGTGTATTGGATATGAATGACCGTGCGTTGCGACATGTGACAGTCGGACTTGGAGGGCCAGCACAAGGCGTTCCGAGAGAAGACGGTTTCGATATTACTGTTGCTTCGGAAATTATGGCAGTCTTCTGTCTATCGACAAGTTTGACGGATTTGAAGGAGCGTATTTCCCAAATCGTCATCGGTTACACATATGATAAGGAAGCGGTCACGGTTCGCGATTTAGGGGTTGAAGGGGCTTTGACTTTGCTGTTGAAGGAAGCGTTCAAGCCGAACTTAGTGCAAACAATTGAAGGCACTCCTGCGTTAATACACGGTGGTCCTTTTGCTAACATCGCACATGGATGCAATTCTTTGATTGCAACAAATACCGCTCGGCAACTAGCTGATATTGTCGTAACAGAAGCAGGATTCGGTTCAGACTTAGGCGCTGAAAAATTTATGGACATAAAGGCAAGAATAGGCGGATTTTCACCTGACGCAATCGTCCTTGTTACGACAATCCGTGCGCTAAAAATGCATGGGGGCGTTGCGAAAACCGATTTAAACGCTGAAAACGTTCAAGCTGTAAAAGACGGAATCGCCAACTTGGATAAGCATATTGAAACAGTGCGTGCCTTCGGTGTTGAACCTGTCATCGCTTTAAATCGCTTTATTACAGATTCGCACGACGAACTGCAATTTGTATTAAGTCATTGCAAGGAAAAGGGAGTGCGTGCAGCTTTGACAGATGTGTGGGGTCAAGGCGGAGAAGGCGGCATCGAGTTAGCGAAGCACGTCTTATCTCTATTGGAAGAACCGAACCAATTTGCCCCATTATATGATGTAGAACAGCCAGTATTAGAAAAAATAACAACGATTGTTCAAAAAGTGTATGGTGGAAAAGGTGTAATATTAACGGATAAGGCAAGAAAAGACTTGTTAGCGATTGAATCGAATGGGTGGGACATACTCCCAATCTGCATGGCGAAAACCCAATATTCATTTTCTGATGACCCTAAGAAGTTAGGAAGACCTGAAGATTTTACCATTACAATTCGTGAAATCATTCCGAAGTTAGGTGCAGGATTCCTCGTTTGTTTAACGGGAGATATCATGACGATGCCGGGGCTTCCAAAAAAGCCAGCTGCTTTATCGATGGATGTTGATGACAAAGGAAATGCAATTGGCTTAATGTAAATTCAATTGTGCTATACGATCAATGCGATTGGCGAAGAAAATGAAACACATTTCTTCGCCTTTTTGTCTACATGTTGAATGGAAACGTTAACAGATGAATAACTTACTATTAGGGCAAAATTATGACAATTTTTCAAATAGGCCAAAGGAATTACTGCGGCTAATGTATTTCTATCTCTTCTTCATGTATAATTGTATGAAACAGCACCAATAGGTCCGAAGGGGTATGTCGTTGTGTCTAAGAACTTCAGATTCAAGCTAACCGTCATCTTGATCATCTTCTCGCTTCTATTGTCGTTACTCATTGCTGTACTTGATTATAAAAAAATGCAAAAACAAATATGGATTGGCCAAGAAAATAAACTATTGATGGCTGAAGAAAAAATAATTGGAAACTTGAAGACAATCGACAAAGTATATGAGATTTTTGATTATCAAATCGCAGAAAAGATGGAACAGTATTCTAGAGAATTACTTGCGAAATACGAGGAAAATCCAAATTTTGCTTCATGGGATTTTGAGCACTTAAAAACAGCGTATGGAATGGATATTTATATATTGAATGCCGAAAATAAAGTTACATATAGCAGCTTTCAACCGGATATTGGACGTGATTTCAAATTATGCTGCGAATCGTTTTCAAAGCTATTAGACACACGTAGAGAAGGATCTTCATTTACTCATGACGGCATGGATTTACAAGCGGTTACCGGAGAAATAAAAAAATTTAGTTATATGCCTACACCGGATCATATGTATTTGATTGAATTAGGAATGAATCTTGAAAATGAAGAAATTTTTAAGCAGTTTAACTTTTTAGATACAATAAATGAACTAACGAATGAAATAGAAGTGATCGATCAAATTCAAGTGTATAACTCGGATGGATATGTAGTGGGCGTTAAAAGCGATGATGGGGATAAACTTAGGATTGACGGCCAATTCTATGCGATTTTCAAAGAAGTGAAAGAAAGCGGTCAATATAGGGAAATGATTGTCAATCAACCAGACGGGCAATTGACGTATCGCTTTATACCTTATCAGGCGGATGAAAAAAGAGGATTTTCGACAGAGCGGGTCGTTGCAATTGTTTACAACGACCATGAATTGAGAGGAGTATTATCTTCATATAAAAACCAGTTCATTACTCAATTGCTCGTCATTTTAGCTGCTGCAGTTGCTTTATCTTTTATTATCGCAAGACTTGTTGCAAAACCAATTCATTTAGCTTTCCATGATAGTTTAACCGGATTGAAAAATCGTGCAGCGTTTGAAGATGAACTCCAGAAAAGATTAGAGCGAGAAAAGAGCAAAGTCGCCCTTATGATGATTGATCTTGATAACTTTAAAGCTGTAAATGACCAATTGGGACATGGTGAAGGAGACCGTCTATTGCAAGTAGTAGCAAAGACAATTGAGGAAGTCATCGGATCTTCAAATTTCGCTGCGAGAGTCGGCGGGGACGAATTCTTAGTCATATTGGACAGTATCCACTCCAAAAAAATTGGAGAGATTTCAGAGGAATTACTAAAACGAATTAATGAAGAAATATCCTTCTACAATACTATACATACATCCATAAGCATAGGCGCAGCTTTATCATGTAAGGAAGATGATTTTGATTCACTCTATAAAAAAGCGGATGAGGCATTGTATAAGTCTAAGGAGAACGGAAAAAATCAATACACATTATATAGCTGTTCCTAAAGCAAAGGGCTTACATTCAAATGTGGGTGTTTGTAAAAAGCTGAGGGCGTTGCAAATATTGCAACGCCCCTCAACCATTCATACATTATAATGATTTATCGTCAACGTTGTTCAACCAAGATTCAATCGTTCCGATGACCGACTCCACGCAACCATCTTCGAATGGGGAAATTAAATTTGCTTCTTTCACAAGCTCAGTAAAAGACTTTGATCCGCCTAATTTACATAAGTGCACATAATCTTTCCATGCACTTTCACGATCTTCAAGTGAGCGTTTCCAAAATTGGAATGCACAAATTTGTGCCAAAGTGTAATCGATGTAGTAAAAGGGCACTTCGTAAATATGTCCTTGGCGTTGCCATACTGCGCCGGATTCCAAATAAGGAATGCCGTCATAATCACGCATCGGCAAGTATTTCCGCTCAAGTTCTTTCCATGCTTCCTTTCTTTCCGCAGGTGTCATTTCAGGGTTTTCGTAAATAACATGCTGGAATTCATCTACCGCAACGCCGTATGGCAAGAAAAGCAGGCCGCTGCTTAAATGTGCAAATTTATATTTCTCCGTATCTTCCTTGAAAAATAACTCCATCCAAGGCCAAGTGAAGAATTCCATGCTCATGGAATGGATTTCAGCGCCTTCATGGGTCGGCCAGACGTATTCTGGAATGCCGATATTGCGGCTGCTGTACACTTGGAATGCGTGACCTGCTTCATGGGTCAGAACGTCGATATCTCCGGAAGTGCCGTTAAAGTTGGAGAAGATGAAAGGTGAATCGTAATTGTCGATAAAAGTGCAATAGCCCCCAGCTTCCTTCCCTTTTTTTGCTTCCAAATCAAGGAGATGCTTATCGGTCATATACTTGAAAAACTCATCCGTCTCAGGGGAAAGCTCGGCATACATTTTCTTGCCGTTTTCCACGATCCATTCTGGAGAGCCTTTCGGAGTTGCATTGCCTGTTAGGAAATTCAATGATTGGTCGTAAAATTTCAATTGGTCAACGCCGATCCGTTCAGCTTGCCGTTCGTATAATTTGTTCGCGAGAGGAACGATATGTTCCAAAACTTGGTCGCGGAATTTCTTTACCATTTTCGCGTCATAGTCGATCCGGCTCATTCTCGCATAGCCTAATTCAATAAAGTTTTCAAACCCTAATGTTGTCGCCATTTCATGACGAACTTTTACGAGATCATCATAAATCCGATCGAATTGCTCGCCATTCTCCGCGTAAAATGAAGTAGAAGCTTCCATCGCGGATTTTCGGACTGAACGGTCTGTCGACTCCATATACGGCCCCATTTGCGCTAACGTTAACGTCTTGCCGTCAAATTCGATTTGAGCGGAAGCGACTAACTTGGCGTATTCCGAAGTCAACTTATTTTCCTTTTGCAACAAAGGAAGGATTTCCGGTGAAAAGGACTTAATTTCGTTGTCAGCCAATGCGAATAATTGAGGACCCCATTGTTCTTCAAGCTCTTTGCGATAAGGCGTCGAAACGAGTTCCTTATAATAGGGAATGAACAACTCTTGAAACTCAGGCCCGATTTCATCGAAATAATCTCTTTCCTTTTGATAAAATTCGTCATTTGTATCAATGGATGACCGAATGTACATCAAATTCGATTGCGTAGAATAATCACTGCCGATTGCATTGATTTTTTGGATTACATCATTTTGCTCCTCATAGGAAGCAGCATTTCTGAACCGCTCAAGCAATTCATTGAATTCTTTTTTGATCGTTTCCATATTTGGTCTTTTGTATTCGAAATCTTCAAACTTCAACAATTGTTATACCCCCAAATAGTTATAGTAACGCCTTACTCCATTGTTAATCAATTGTAATGAAATTGCAAAAGATATTTTCCGAAATGATAGGTAAAAGGCAGAATAATCCCTTTTGCGGGGTGAAATATTGTAAGATAGTATTGAAAAGACGATAGTGAGGATGAGGTTTATAATGGAAATAATCGAGTATAGTGTAGAGGAATTAATCGACCCGACTGGAATACTTACAGGCAGAAGGTTTGAATTTATGCTTTATATACTGTTTGATGAAGAAGATGAGCTTTATGAAGAGCAAGGAACAGGTTTGCGTGTCCTTTACGCAGTAGATGGCGATCAGGAGAAAATTGCTTCCTACCATTTCTTCGAGCGCGCAACAGACAAAATTCTTGATTTTGAATTGGAAGATGAGGAAGAAGCTTTCATAGCGCATTTTTGCAAAAAGCATATTGAAAAGTAAAGACAGAGCTATTTATTAGGATGCACATCTATGACCTATGCTTTAAGAAATACAGTAGGAAGGGACTGATCACCTTTCCCTGCACCGAGTAATCTGTGTATGCTTAAATGGGGAAGGGGCTACAGCTCTTTATTTATTATACAATTAGCTCGAAAACTAAATCCTTAAAGAGCAATACATACATCTGGGTATAGAATACTATGAAAATAGTATGAACATCCAAAAAATTAAGTTATTTCTTATGGAAGGAACCTTATAAAAATAATTGATAATCGAATCAAAATATGTGTGTTTTATTGAAAAATGATAGATAATGTGTGTAGAGTAGATAAGTAAGAGTGTATGATGAAGATTTTAGTCCTCATCTAAAAAGTCGAAAAAAATTGGAGTGTATATAGATGAATAATGAGATTGTCGATATTACTATAATCGGTGGGGGACCTACAGGACTTTTCGCGTCTTTTTATGCCGGCATGCGGGAGATGTCGGTGAAAATCATTGATAGCTTGCCCCAATTGGGCGGTCAGCTTATTGAACTCTATCCGGATAAATATATTTATGATGTTGGTGGATTCCCGAAAATTTTAGCGAAAGATCTAGTTGCTAACTTAGTGACGCAAGCTCACTATGCAAAACCTGAAATCCATTTAGGAGAAACTGCATTGTCAGTAACTCGGGACGGCGATCATTTCATCCTTCAAACAGATAAAGGCGTTCATTTAACAAAAACAATTTTATTGACCGCAGGCATCGGCGCGTTCCAACCAAGAAAAATCGGCTTAGCTGAAGAGGCTGATTTTGAAGGCAATACTTTGCATTACGGCATAAAGGATCTTTCTATGTTCAATGGTCGCAATGTGTTAGTTTGCGGTGGAGGAGACTCTGCTGTTGACTGGGCATTAATGTTGGAAGATATTGCGGAAAGCGTATCCTTAGTGCATCGCCGCGAGCGTTTTACTGCACATGAAACGAGTGTTAACCAACTAATGGCTTCGAAAGTAAATGTATTAACATCGCGTGCAGTGAAAGCGATTGAAGGGGAAAACGGTGCTGTAAGTGAAGTTGTACTTGCACAGAAAGACGGTACTGAAGAGCGCATGAGCATCGATCATGTAATCGTAAACTATGGTAATATTTCTTCTTTAGGCGCAATAAAAGAATGGGGTCTTGAAATGGACCGCAATTCCATCATCGTCAATTCAAGAATGGAAACGAATATTGAAGGCATCTATGCAGCAGGAGATGTAACAAGCTATGACGGCAAAGTGAAACTGATCGCTGTCGGTCTTGGCGAAGCACCAGTGGCTGTCAACCACGCAAAAGCGTATATCGATCCGAAAGCAAGACTGCAGCCATTGCACAGCACAAGCGTATTTAATTGATTAAGAAAACCGGAGTGGAAATACAACCATTCCGGTTTTATTTATTGCGCAAATTTAATAATGCGACTACGCTCTAGAAAGACGAATACGTATTATGTTTGACGAACTGCTTTCAAACGCGTAAAGCTACAAAAACGTATAAACATCATACGAATAAAATGTTCGAACTGCGCATAATCCTGTTAATTAATCGTATATTCAAGGTGATTTGCGCATAGCTGAACTGTGTGCACGCAAAAATTCATGAGCAGGCAGGAAATAGCCCAATTCAGATCTCACACCCTTGTTTATTCAATTCAAAGTTTATCACACTATTTTCCATAGCAACGAATCGCAAAAATCCCACTCCAAACAACCTCGTTTGGGGTGGGATTTGTTATAGAAAGGCAGTAATAATTAAAATGAGAGCAAGCGGTACAAAAATAATTAAATAGCCAATTGGATTGCCGAAATTTATTGTCCAGCCAATACCAAATCTCTTCTCAACGAAAATGGATGGGTCCTCTTTATTAATATAAAAGACACCTGCTTTCCAATAGCGGTCATCATCGAAGTCAGTTACGCCTTCAATTGGCTCTTCTTCCTCAACTGGAATACGAGCACCGCCTTGGCCAACTTTAAACGCATAAATGACAGTTGCCAACAGAATGACGAAAAGGAATCCGAACGGCATGGAAATCATAAATACAGAACTGACAATGTCTTCATGGATCGTTGTTATATGCAGGAAAGAAGTAAGGATTGTTGTAGCTAATGATGTTAAAAAGAGAAAGTAGCTCGTATATTTTCGAAAAGACAATTGTTGCACTTTCGATGAGCTGCGTTTAGCTGGATTTAATCGAATTCCGGATTTTTTAGTCGTTGCATTAACTCCGATCATCATTCCTTGCATAATGAATGAAATGAGCAGCAGCGCAATTACGGAAAACGGGTTTTTCTCAGTGAATGCATCCGGTTGGCCATTTGGACCCCAATGGGTGGGTATTAAGTCTGGCATCGCCTCATATTGCGTAGCTGTATAAGCGATGAGCCCAATTGTGATGATCATAGGCAACGCAAAAATATAGTTTGGCAGCATTTCATCGTTTGAATGGCTTGTGAGATCAGCAATACGGACTTTTTTCAAGTTTGCACCCCAGCTTTGCTCCTTTTTTCTTTTTGTAGTCCGTATGTGAAAGTATACATATAGCCCCATACTAACAAGTAAAACGCTCAGTTGGGAAGCGACGCCAGATAAGATGATGCTCTCTTCACTGCTATTATTGAGACCGAAAATTAATAAAGTGATGATAGCGATGATGCCAGTCATCATAACGAAAAAAGAATAACGCTTTTTATAAGTCATTAATACAGAATCTTCTGTATGGCCTTCAGGAATCGTTACTCCAAAGACAATATGGGGCTTTAGTAAATAGGGAATTGCTGCCTGCAGCCCAACAATAAACAGAATGCAAGCAATTAATATCATTAATACCATTCTTATTCCTCCATAATTTCTGATTTAAGAGAAGTCGTTAAAGCATGAATTTCTTCCTGAGTCATTCCATATACAATTGCCTCTGCAATCAATGGCTTCAGCAATAGGGCGAGCTGGTTTATGCTTTCCGTATTCGTTCCTTTATCTGGCTGCACTTTAATAACAGCGCCAGATTTCGGAATGATATCAATGATTTTTTTCTTTTCCAATTCATGATAGGCTTTATTGACTGTGTGCATATTGACACCTAAGTCTGCTGCTAAGGAACGGACAGAAGGCAATGTATCTTGCGGTTTTAATCTTCCTTTTGCAATCAATTCAATTAGTTGCTGTGCCAATTGGGTATAAATAGGTATATCCGAATCTGGTTCAATTTGGATTAACATTGCGATGCCTCCGTTCTGTTCTAATGTTATTATAACAAAGTCGGAAGTAATTGAAAAGCAGGCGGAGCATGATTTCTCCACAAGAAAGCCTTAAGGATACGAGATCCTTAAGGTGTAAAGTAATTTAATAGATGAATTCCTCAAGTATATCTTGAAAATGCTTCTTATGTAGAAGGGGCAGTGAACATTTGTAAGACCAACCTGCAATACCTCGTGAAATTCACCACAATTAAAAAGATGCCTAAATTCCGCATAGGATGCAGAAACTTAGGCAAATTGAATTCTTCATAGTTTGGTTCACGATTAATCTAATTCAGAGACAGTGACAAATGTGTATCCTTCAGCTTCCAAATAATTGAGTACATCTTCAAGGCCATCGGCAGTAGATTGGTGAATGTCATGCATTAGAATGGTGCTGCCGTCTTTTACATTGCCTTTTACAATTTCAAGCAGCTTATTTGCATTTCGATGTTTCCAATCAAGTGTATCGACATCCCAAAGTGTGACTGGCAAATCCGTTTGAGCTCTGACAGATTGATTTACTGCGCCATACGGAGGCCTGAACGACTTTGCTTGTTCTCCCGTCACTTCTTCAATGATTTTTGATGTGTTTGCAATTTCTTTGCGAACCCGATCTGCGTTCAATTTCGTCAAGTCGGGGTGATTCCAAGTGTGATTTCCTAATTCATGTCCAGCTTCCATAACGGCTTTCGCCAGTTCTGGATAATATTCAACACGACTTCCTAACATAAAGAAAGTTGCTTTTGCATCATGACGAGCCAACACTTCTAAAATTTGCTTAGTCACTTTCGGATCCGGTCCATCATCAAATGTTAAAGCTACTTTTTTCTCTACATTTTCTATAGGTGTTTCTGCGTCTTTCGTAGAATCTTGATCGTCAGAGACTTTTTCATCATCTCGTTCAACTTTTTCTGATTGTTTTCCTTCCTTGCCATTATGATCAATTGGATTAGAAGCATCGGTATCTTGATTTTGCGGTTGATGTTCAGGCAATTGATACTCATCGCTAATAATGCCTTTTAAACGATCGAGCGGAATGTTAATGATTGCAGGTCCTACTGATTCTTCAGCAATTGTTGCAGGATCGAAGTAGAATAGTAAAGCTTCGTCAGTCAATGCAAAGTTATTGAAGTTCCGCCAAGAAGGTTCTGTGCGTAAATGAATTTCATCAATTAATAGATGATTTTTTAATGACTCATCCTCGTAAATAGCTTCACGTAAAAGAGTAGATAAAGCAGATAATTTTTCAAGGTCGTGAGCAAATAGATCAGCTATCGTAAAACGTTCACCAGTCTCCGGATTTAAATGGAATGAACGAATTTCCATAACACCGTTTTGATCATCACTGAAACTACTACTATTAAATAATACGAAAGAATAGTTGCCTGAATGATGGAGCAATGTTTCGAAAGCAATATTTAATTCTCCCGTAACATCGTCATTTTTAGCCGTTTTTTTCTCCGAATCATTTATGTATTGTTCGCGTATATCAGTTATGTACTTAGTCACTTCTTCATTAAATTCAGAATGAATACTTTGCGGATATTGAATCGCAAATGGCGTTCTTTTGTCGTTCGACGTTTCAATAATGATTTTGATGCCAGGGTAGTTGGAAGCGATTTGGTCTACAATGACTGGCACTGGTCTATGTTCCTCTTTCTTTTCCGAAGCGTTTGACTGATGATCGGTCGGCTTCATAAATAAAAAGACAGCGAATGCTGTTAAAGAAAGAATGGCTACCGAGAAAATAATATCAATCCAGGCTGAGCGGGCTTTGCGGCGTGGTCTTTTCATGCTTAGGGTCTCCTTTTATGTATTCTATTCTGTTAGACGGGCAATTGTAGGGAATAGTTTCGAAGAAATGGGAGATTTGTCGATTCTTCTTGTAATCAATTATACATGAATTATATTAACAGTTAAATGGCAAATCTTCTATGGAAAAAAATGAATGGTTTCTAGGCAGTGATTAACACGTGCCATTTAGGCAATACGTCTTTTTAAAAAAACTTTTTTGTGCTATACTATATAGCGCCCGGATCTTGCAAATGCGGGTTAGCTGTTGTGTTTACAATCGAATAGTAGAACTTGAATCGGCATGAATTCTCTACTTTTATAAGTGGCAGGATAAATGCTCCTTTGCGTTGTCGAAATTAGAGGAAATTCCTAATTCAATGCTGATCAAGTTAAGCTTTTAGCGGATGCCACAGGTGTAAAAGGCAAGTTTTTGCCTTTATTCGAATGAATTCATATGTTATTCCGCTGAAGCAATGATTGATACAAATCCCGGCTGTTATCCCTATTGCAAAGAGAAAAAACAGAAGGTGGTTAAACGAAATGGAAAAAGGCAATTATAGGGTCTTATTATTCTACAAATATGTAGAAATTGAAGATCCTGAAACATTTACTGCAGAACATTTGGCATTTTGTAAGGAATTAGGATTAAAGGGCCGCATACTTATCGGCTCTGAAGGTATTAACGGTACTTGTTCCGGAACAATTGAACAAACCGATGCCTACATGAAAAAAATGCATGAAGATGAAAGGTTTAAAGATCTTTGGTTTAAAATTGACGAAGCTGACGGACATGCATTCAAAAAGATGCATGTGCGCCATAGAAAAGAGATCGTAAATTTAAGCCTTGACGAAGATATAAATCCATTAGAGCTGACAGGCGAATATTTGAAGCCAGCGGAATTTTTAGAACAAATGCAAGATGAGAATACCATTGTTTTAGATGCAAGAAATGATTATGAATATGACTTAGGACACTTTAGGGGAGCGGTACGGCCGGACATCGAAACATTCCGCGAGCTTCCACAGTGGATTGAAGAAAATAGAGAGATGTTTGAAGGCAAGAAAATTTTAGCGTATTGCACAGGTGGCATTCGTTGTGAAAAATTCACTGGTTGGTTAAAACGCGAAGGGTTCGAAGACGTTGCACACTTGCACGGAGGAATTGTCACATACGGAAAAGACCCAGTAGCGAAAGGGCAGCTATGGGACGGGAAATGTTACGTCTTTGACGAAAGAATTGCTGTTCCGATTAATCAAGTAGAGCACGTTGTCGTAGGGCGCGATCATTTCGACGGGACGCCTTGCGAACGATATGTGAACTGCGCAAATCCAGAGTGCAATGCGAAAATCCTTTGCTCTGAGGAAAACGAGCATTTCTACATGAGAAGCTGTTCAGATGCTTGCCGTACGCATCCTCGCAACCGTTATTTCATTGAAAACAATATGACGGTTGAAGAATTCAATGAGCGACTTGAAGCAATCGAAAAAGCGAAGCAAAAAGAATTAGTGTAAAAGATGAGCACCGTTCAGAGCGTCTGAACGGTGTTTTTTATACGCTGTAATAATGTCTGTAGGAAACGTAAAACGCAATCAACCCTGAAATTGGAATGATGGCGATGCTAAAAAAGATGGCAGGTAATTGGATTGTTTGTTCAAAGAGAGTGAAAACTGCCGCTAAGCCGATTACGATAAAGGAAACGACAAACATAGACGAAAATGCAATTTTGTATGCTTCGCCATTCACTTCCTTTTCCCGTTCATCAGACGGATTCAGCGCGGGAATGATGTGGCCATTATATAATATTAATCCACCACTAGTTTTGCTAATCTTTCTTTGGTGAAAATGCATAACTACGATTGTGAGAACAAAAAGAATCCGAAGTACTAGTTTGGTAGTTGTAGAAAAATGCTCTGTCCCAAACTCAGTAACGCTGAGCATTTGTAACCCAAACGTAATGACTAATACAATCCGTCCCATTTGTCCCCATTTGTTATCCCTCCTTATTTATACTGGTACACTTTAAAACTAATAAGATATGTGATTAAGCCGACGATCGGGATCGAAGCAGTAGCAAATATCGGATACCAAGGGTAGTCTAAGAAATAATTCGGAATGAACATATAGGATCCAATAACGATTAGCGAGTAAATTAATAAAACAGCAAAGGCGTAACTAACGGACTTTCTCGTAATATCGACAGTCCGCTCATCTGTCACGTCATATTCGAACGTTAAAAATGATTTTACCTCAGCATTTTTGTTTCTTTTCACAACGATGAGCTGAATGATATTCGCCAGTAAAAATAACACCGAAACCACAGCAAACAAATTGCCGTAAAAAGGACTAATGTACACTTCGAAGCCATCGATGATGCCTCTTTCCATCTGGATGAAATACTGTTCGATTTTAATATAATCGTACACCATTAATGCAGTCGAAATAAGAAACATCGCACGTAAGAAAACAGCAATCGTCACTTTCAATTCATGAATCCTCCTTTGTAAATATTTCTTCAATCGGCATTTGGAACACTTCTGAAAGGTTCATTGCCAACAGCAGGGAAGGGATATAGCTTCCTTTTTCCAGCGCTACGATTGTTTGTCGTGTCACACCGACCCTTTCAGCTAATTCACCTTGCGTAAAATGATGTCTTGCTCGCAATTCTTTTACTTTATTTGTGATCACCCAAACTCACTCCTAATGAGTAAACTACTTACATGTATAGTAAACCATACATAATGTAAAGTCAACTATACAAATGTTTGAATCGTCTCATTTTATTTCAAACGCCTCTTTTAAGTCGTAAAATGTTATAATATGAACATTGAATTGATATTGGAGGATTTGAATTTATGGAATGGAAGAATATATATCGCGGATTTTTAATCGGAATCAGCGATTTAATCCCTGGAGTGAGTGGAGGTACGATCGCATTCATTCTTGGTATATACGATCGGCTTTTAGTATCCATTAGTGGTTTTTTCAGTAGGGAATGGAAAAAGCATATTCGCTTTTTGCTGCCGCTTGCAATTGGTATTGGACTTACATTATTGCTTTTTAGCAAGCTAATCGATTTTCTTCTGAAAAATTACCATCAGCCGACCCAATTTTTCTTTTTAGGTTTGATAATCGGGGTAATTCCTTTTATTTCAAAACAAGCGAAAGTGACAAAGAATTTTCGTTTCGGTCACTTTATTCTACTATTGCTTGTAGGTGCGGCTTTAGCATCAACAGCATTCATTAAACCTGAAGACGCTAGCGTCATTACGTCGTTAACATTTCAAAATACAATAGGGCTGTTCTTGGCAGGATGGGCAGGCAGTATGGCGATGTTATTGCCTGGAGTGAGTGGATCTTTTGTCCTTTTATTGTTAGGCGTCTATGGAACGGCAATCAATGCGCTGTCCACTTTGAATATTCCGATCATCATTGTAATTGGTGCAGGCGTCATTGTAGGATTTATCGTGAGCAGTAAGGCGATACATTACTTGCTTGGTCGTTTTACAAATAGTATGTTTGCGATTATTTTAGGTCTAATTGTCGGTTCGATTTTTGTGATTTATCCTGGCATCCCAGAAAGTGGAACACCTTTTGTTATGAGTGTAATTGCGTTCATTACAGGACTGATTGTAGCGAACATGTTTAACTCTGCAGACACATCAACGACATAAAAAATAATCGGCTGAGTAAGCGACTCAGCCGATTTTTAATGAAATTAAAATGATCCAAAGTAAATGACTCGACAAAATGATTACGTATAGGATGAGTGCGCCGATCATCATAAAGCGTAGATAGAGCTTTGGCTGCAAAATTGTAGATAAGTATAGTAAAGAGAGCGGCAATAGTGTTTTAACTACATAGAATAAAAGTATACTACTATTATATATGCTTCTCATAAACGGATTT
This sequence comes from Sporosarcina sp. USHLN248, assembly GCF_037144575.1. Classification (NCBI taxonomy): domain Bacteria; kingdom Bacillati; phylum Bacillota; class Bacilli; order Caryophanales; family Caryophanaceae; genus Sporosarcina; species Sporosarcina sp. USHLN248. The sequence continues at coordinate 784 of NZ_JBBCZC010000014.1, read as the reverse complement.
GCCTCTTGAATAAATCCATTGCGCAAACCGATATCGGTGAAAATAGCATCTAATAAGCATAAACAAAACAAAAGAAAGCTTATATTGTACATTCGCTGTCTTGCATTTGGAAGGGTTTTTACATTTTCCATATCCCATCATCCTTTTAAGATTATCTTGTAGCTACTATAGGATAGGTAAACAATACAGTATTTATTCGAGGCAAAAAAATAAATAAAAAACGTCAAGGAGCGGGCACTGCCTGTCGTTTTTGAGACAATAATAAAACACCTTCTAAGCAGCCTTTAGTCGGTATTCAACCGGCGATTGGCTGTTTAGTTTCGCTTGAATTCGGATATTGTTATAGTAAGTAATGTATTCTTCAACGATCTGGATCACACACGCGTTTGTCGTGCGATCAATATCGTCGAGGTAGAACGTTTCTGACTTTAGCGAGGAGTGAAACGTTTCGATTGGGGAATTATCAGCAGGCGTGCCTTTACGGGACATGCTCATGGTAATTCCTTTCTTTTTGACTGCTTCCTGATAGGCATATGACGTATAGACGGATCCCTGGTCACTATGCAGGATACAGTTTTCAGGCAGCTCTCCCAATTGTTCTAAGGTATCTAGAACGAAGGCAGTATCCTGTGTGGAACCAATGGTGTATGCCACGATTTCTCCATTATACAGATCCTTAATACTCGAAAGATACATCATAGATTGCCCAAATGGCAAGTACGTAATATCGGTCACTAACTTCTCCAAAGGCTTCTCAGCTACAAAATCACGGGATAGGATATTC